>JAZRCL010000056.1:0-16479 GCA_045659745.1 Eubacteriales bacterium | reverse complement strand
TCCTTTGATTTAGAAGCCAAATGGTGTATTGAGATAGAGTTCTCGGTTAAAGGCTATCCAAAGTATCAATTTTGTTGGATGGGCAAAATGCCTGACAAAACAAACAGGGAAAAAGAATTATATTGGTATGGACTGGTTTCAGATGGCTCTGAAGCATATGATTATGATAATTTTCAAGACTTCTCTTCAGCACCCGTTTTTGACGGAAAATCTCTAAAAACAATTTGGAAGGAAGTCGAGGTTTTATCAATAGATGGACTCGAACCAGAAGAGAGAATTGCAGCATATCTTTAATATCGTTGCTCTAAAATTATGTAAATATTTGTATCAAAATTACGGTTATTAGCCAACAAAAAAAGAACACCGCGAGGAGTTAAACATAATCGTAAAAGGTGAGGACGAGATTTTGAACATTCACCAAAATCCCTTGGATTTTGGTATAAGATTTCGCTTGCCCCCCATTTCAGCAAAACAAAAGAGTGGCACTATGTACCACTCTTTTGTTTTGGCGGAGATGGAGAGATTTGAACTCTCGCGCCGGTTACCCGGCCTACACCCTTAGCAGGGGCGCCTCTTCGGCCTCTTGAGTACATCTCCGTATGCTCGTTGCAAGTCGGCCGTCTAAATGAACTTGCCTAACTATTATACAACAGAGAAGGGTGTTTGTCAAGTCCTTTTTCAAATAATTCCTTATTTTCCTTCGACTTTTTTAAGCGAGCTAAATATTGCAATAATTCTACAAAGACTTTGCCGCTCAACAATAAAATTTTCCCACTACCCCGAACATTTTTTGCCCTATAATTATAATATATACATATAGCGGGAAAATTTATTTTGAGGAAACTGTTATTTGGCGGGGGCGTGGAATGAGGACGAGGGTCAGAAAAATATATAATCGCATAAAAGAAAAGACCAAAGATTTTCTAAAATGGATATGGCAGGAATGCAAGGACGGGCGGACTCTCGCTTTGCTTCTTGTAGTAATAACTATAGTGTACTCGCCCGTGTGGCTGGGGTATATTATGCACTGGGTCTTCGGCTGGAATTGGGCGGGAATAGTCGCGACGGCTATGCTTGCGTTCTGGGCGGGGCCGTTTTCGCCGTTTTTCGTTATTTGCATATCTATCACATTTGGAATAAAAAGGTTGTTTGAAAAGAAGGGAAAATTTTGCAAGGCTCGTCCCGATAAATGCGAGTCCGAGTTTGACGAGGGAACAAATACAGAAAAAGCGCCCGATATATCAAAATAAAAAAGTCGTTTGTGGGATAACCTACAAACGACTTTTAATTTTTATCTGTATTTTTTATTCTGTACGCTTGTGCGCGTCCTATGTTTCCGCATTCTTCCACAAGGTCAAGTCCGCACAGCGTTTTTACCATAGAATAAGCTTCCATGCCGTATATTTTCGCGTGCTGCGAGTAATCCTTTACAGTGAACTGCTCGGGCAGGGAGCTTGGCAAAAAATATTCATAGTCCTCGCGGGATTTGAACAAATACGCGCCAAGCAGCGACATAGGTATAAGCTCGTATTTTTTGAGCCGTCTGCCGCGTTTCTGGGGTTTTACGTATTGCTCCGCCTCCATCATAACTATCATAAGCGAAAAACGCGGATCTTCAAGAAAGCTTCTGAAAAAGTAAAGCTCGCCTGCGATGTCCTCGACTCTGCCGTGACGCGAGGACTTTCTGCGCCCCGAAATTTTTCCGTCGTCGCCTATTTTGCTGACCCATTTGGTTTGCGCTATTGGGTGAATTACGACGACTCGGTACGACGTATTCTCAAGTATCCACTGAATTTTTTCGCGGAGCGGTGAAAAGCCGCCCGTTTGTATCTCGTATATAGTATCTCCGTCAAGAATGTCGGCTACGTATTTTCGGTTTTTTGTATTTTCTTGATTTTTAGGAGTATATAGGGGAGAGTCCTGTATTTTGACCTCGTGCTTGCTCTCGTCGGGGCAGATAAAGGTCTTGAGCGCGGAGTGCATCTGCTTTTCCGCAAGTTTGCCGATGCCGTCGTATTCGTCGTTCATGGCGGCGTCAAGTGACGCGGACTTCATAAGATTATCAAGAATTATTTTGCGAAAGCGTCTCGTGTCGCGCTCGGACAGCTCGTAATATGCTTTTCCTTGATATTCCATACATACACACTCCTTTCCTTTTATATAATAACTACAAAATAATTTTATCACAAAAAAAGAATTTGTCAACTCAAAGTTCAATAATTGTTAGACATAAACGATGGCTGACAACTAAAAATAATAGTGTAGTCAAGTGACTGCAATTAAGAGGGAAAAGGAATATTTTGTTATGATACAGTATAAAAACAAGCATTTTGCGCTCTCGGCGATATGTCTGTTTTTGTGTCTGATTTTTGCGCTCGCGTCGAGTATGGGAGTTGCGGCGGGCGCGGCAAGGCCCGATGGAAAATATGCCGGGCTCAAGCTCATACCCGGCGGGCAGACATTTGGAGTTAAATTCAACACGGCGGGGATAATAGTCGTAGGATTTTGCGACGTGGACACAAAAAACGGAAATATTTGTCCTGCCTCTTTGGCAGGGCTGAAAGAGGGCGATATAATAAAAGAGATTAACGGTCAGACCCCCAAGGACGCAAATCATTTCATATCGCTCGTGGATGAGTCGTCGGGTAAGAGTGTAAGTGTGACGTTCACCCGCGCAGGAGTGGATAAGACGGCAAAGCTTTCGCCTAAATACTCAATCTCTGAGGGTAAATATAAGGTTGGACTGTGCGTGCGCGATACCGGAGCGGGAATAGGAACTGTCACCTATATTTATCCCGAAACATATTCATTTGCAGGGCTCGGACACGGTATTTGCAGCGCGGATAGCGGGCGGCTTGTGCAGATGACTCGCGGCGTTGTGACAGACGTGACGGTCAGCGGTGTCAAGCGCGGTGTATCGGGCGTGCCGGGCGAGATAAAGGGAGTTTTCGGCAGCGACAAGGTTGGAACGCTTGTTGGGAACACCGAGTGCGGTGTTTACGGAATGTTTTCGGAATGCCCAAAGGACGCGGCAAAGGCTATGCCTGTAGGCTTGCATAGTGACGTCAAGGCGGGGGATGCGTATATCTTATCTACACTTGACGGTGCAGGCGTGTGCAAGTATGACATTCAGATAAGCTCTGTAAGATATGAGGAAAAGACGTCCAAGTGCTTCACCGTGACGGTGACAGACCCCAAACTCATTGAAAAAACGGGTGGAATAGTGCAGGGAATGTCAGGCTCGCCCATCATTCAGAACGGAAAGCTTGTGGGCGCTGTGACGCACGTTATGATAAACGACCCCACCGTCGGCTACGGTATATTTATCGAAAATATGCTTGACAATATGCCAGAGGTGCTAAGGTAAAACAAAAGCCAACGGAGTTTCCGTTGGCTTTGTTGTTAAGATGATGTGTTGTTTAGCTTGTTCAGAGCGCTTTGTACGGCGCGACGATTTGCAGAGTTTAGTTTTGCAAACGTTGTATTTTGCATAAGACACGTGGGAACGGAATATACAAAAGCGTCAAAACTGTTGTTTTTATCCAACATTGAGTACGTAAGACCGAAGTCTGTGCAAAGACTATCCCACACAATATCAAGCATTAATGCGTCATCGGGAGCTTCGGAAACCGGGCGGCCGAGAAGCGTTTCATAATAAGCAGTGGTCACGTCTTGACTATAAAATGCCAGACATTCAAGAACGTCGCTTACCATTTTCGGGTCAGAAATACCCTTGGGAACAGCCATAAAGCCTGCCCAGCTAAGAGACCTGTAGCCTGTAGTCAAGTACTGATCTTCATCATACATAGGATAGGGGAGCACACCAAAATCAACCTGAAAATTTGTAATATCCGGAAGCTCGTTGGTGCTTAAAAGCTCCATAAATGTCCTGCCGCTACTGAGCTTTATGGGGGTAATGTCGCCGTATGTTGAGTGGACGGGATTAAGCCATAGGTACACTTGATCCATATCGCGAATGCCCTTAAAGGTTTCAACGAGAGTGCTTAGCTTATTAGATATTGTGGTGTTATCATACCATGTGAGCTGGTATTTCCCGGAATTTTCATTTCTCGCCACGACTGTCTCGCCGCTGGACTGTATAAATCCGCAGAAGGGAGTCCAGCACTCGCCCGTAAGGCCGTAGATATTATTGGCAGGATCTCCTTGGTCCTTATATACGTAAGACGCAACCTCGCTCATCTTTGCAAGAGTCCACTTGTTATTGATTACGTAATCATACATAGTGTTGCCGCCAAACGATCCCGCAAATTCATTATAGAGATCCTTGTTGAATCCTACAACGTAGGTGGTTGCAAGATTATAATCGCTATAACCAAGGTAATAGTGATCCTTATACGCGACCTCCTCCATCATGTCGAGATTCCAATAATCCTTTGTAAGATCAATAGATTCAAATTCCTTGAAATCATAAAAACATGGTACCAGTTCGTGAAGCATATAGTAGGGATGCGTGCCGACAAGCTGATACTTCTCGACGTTTGACATTGCCAAGTTTTTAATTTCTTTTTCATACACCTGGTAAGCGGCGCTTGTGTCCGAATTCACCGCTTCTGTGTAAACAATATTAACGCCGAGCAGATTTTCAACTGTTTTCTTCCTCTCATACAATGCGTCGTTCATACTGTCACCCGTGGTCTTGTCTGCAAAGAAATAATTCTTATTAAACACGGTTGACAGGGAATAGATAGTGAACTGAGCATCGGGATATGTTGAACCGTCAAGACTGTCAGGTTTTTCTATAACACCGCTGTCTGTGGTGTCGTATTTATAAAGCTTTCTCCACGCGGTTTCGGGCTCGTCGGTATATTTCCATTGAACCCATCCGTCCTTGGCGCGAAATTCCGGAGTTCTGCCGTTTTCGCCCTGAGAACCCTGTTCCCCTTGAGGACCTTGCTCCCCCTGCGGACCTTGCACGCCCTGCGGACCTTGCTCGCCCTGAGGACCTTGCACGCCCTGAGGACCTTGTATGCCCTGCGCACCTTGTTCGCCCTGCACGCCTTGTTCACCCTGAGGACCTTGTATGCCCTGAGGACCTTGTATGCCCTGCGCGCCTTGTTCACCCTGAGGGCCCTGCGCACCCTCAGGGCCTTGAACTCCCTGTGGACCTTGCGCACCCTGACAAGCCGAAAGTGTCAAGATCAGAATTGCGCAAATTAAAAGAATAGATACGATTTTTAGCCTTTTCATTTTTGCCCTCCTTATTTTGACCCTATGGGTTATTTACAAATATATTATACCATCCTTGGGTTTATTTGTCAAGTATGACACCTTGTAGGGGCGCGGTGTGAAAAAGCCAACGGCTATGCCGTTGGCTTTATATTTACTTATTTTTCTTGTCCGACGAATTTGTGTTGGGGTTCATTTCGCTGTCCATTACCACAATGTCGCGGTCGGTAAGGTAATGCTTATGCGTTATTGTCCAGGATATTACGTCCGCTACTGCATAGCACGCGACGGCTATTGTGAGTGTGATCAGGCTTGAGAGCAATGCCGCGGGTATTGCCTTTGCGCCGCCGACTCGTATTGTAGGGATCAGTACCGTGGGTATCAGATATACGCCGATAAGAGTAACTGCTACAAGCACGTCACCCCAAAGCTCGGGGGAGCGGAGCGTGTAGATAATATCCTTGCCAAGCTTTAGCTTGTCGTACGGCACACTGCGATTGTAAGATTTGAATTTGTCGTTGTCGTTTGCTCTGTAATAGGTCGCCGCGTAGAACAGAATAATTGCGGGAATACCGACTATTACAAGCACCTGAATGAACGGATGCTCCCTGAAGAAATTTGACATGGTCACAAGCAGGTTCTCTCCGAGAAACAATATTGCGTACATAATAAGGGCGTAGATTATACCGCGCTTAAGCTTTTTGAAGTACAGCTTTCCCATAGGAGCTCCTTTCCTTTTTTGTCGGTCAGCCACAGAGCGACTCTGCGACTGACCGCTGCTTTTATTGTCGATATTTAATTACTGCTCCGTGGGAGCTGCCTCTGCCATATCCTCTGCCTTTTTGCCGAGGATAGCGGGGAGCTGCATTCCTGCCATTGAGAACACCTCGTCAAGAGGGGGAACGGACTGCATCATACCCGAGATGAAATTCGCGGTGGAGGTCTTTCCGTTCTGCGACTGACCGTTGTCCCAAACGGTCACCTTGTCTATCTTGATGTTCTTTATAGCGTCAACCTGAACTCTCATAAGGTCCTCAATCTTGTCTGCTATAAGGAGACGGAGAGCTGCATCAGGATCACCACCTGCGGACTTAACCACCTCTGCAAGACCTGCAGCCTGCTTTTTGAGTATCTCCTCGACACCGCGAGCCTCAGCCAGCATCTTTGCGTAAATCGCGTCAGCCTCACCCTGCGCGCGTATACGGGTTTCCTCAGCCTCAGCCTCTGCCGCAAGCTCGAGCTCTCTCTTTCTTGCCTCTGCGCGAACGATGATGTCAGCCTCAAGAGTTGCCTGCTCCTTGGAGCGTCTTGCCATTTCGGCTGCCTGCTCAGCTGCGTAGGATTCCTCGAGCGCCTTTGCTGCCTGTATCTTTTCTGCGGTTGTTGCGATCTTTCTTGCCTCTGCCTCTTTTTCCCTAAGAACCGCGTCGGACATAGCGATCTTCATCTTGGCTTCATTTTCACCTTGAATAGCCACGGAGTTTGCCTCTGCAACCTTGATTCTCTGGTCCATCTGCGCGTTTGCTTCACCGATAGAACCGTCGCGCTCCTGCTCGGCAACGCTCTTTTTCGCGTCGTTTATAGCCTTTGCAGCCGCTTCCTTACCGAGAGCGGCGATATAGCCAGACTCGTCGGTAATATCCGTTACGTTTGCGTTGATAAGGCGCAGACCTATCTTTTTAAGCTCGGTTTCAACGTTTGAGCTTACAGCCGCGAGGAACTTGTCACGGTCTGTATTTATTTCCTCAATATCCATTGTCGCAATGATGAGACGGAGCTGACCGAAGATTATATCTCTTGCAAGCTCCTGTATCTCGGACATCTGAAGGCCGAGAAGTCTCTCTGCCGCGTTCTGCATAACGCCCGCCTCGGTGGATATACCAACGGTAAAGCGAGAGGGAACGTCGATACGGATGTTCTGGCGTGTCAGAGCGTTCTTAAGATCAACAGAGATTGATATGGGCGTCAGGTCGAGATAAGCGTAGGACTGAAACACGGGGATAACGAATTCTGCGCCACCGTGGATACACTTTGCGCTTCTGTTGGTTCCGTCGTTGTTCTTACCTATCGAACCGTAGATTACCATGATCTTGTCCGAGGGACATTTCTTGTATCTTGAGCATATCCATGCGATGAACGATACAAGTATCAGGGCTAGAGCACAAATTAGAAAGATAATTGCGGGATTCATAAATTTTCCTCCATTGATATAATTTTTTTATTTTTATTAAAAGTTATTTTTTTCTTACTATCAGCGTTGTCTGGCCGCTGACTCCGACAACTACGACCTCACTTCCTGTGGGAAGGGGAGATTTCTCATCAGTCACCGCGTCGCGCTCGACGTACGAGCCCTGGAGCATAAGGTGAACCTTGCCCGCGCCTGCTCGAGATGCGGGAATCGTGAGATGCACCACGCCAGATACGCCGACGGCGTTTCTGTTGTCAACGTTGCCGTCACCGCGAAGCTTCATTACCGCGCGAATGAGAACGGCGATAAATAGCATCATACACAAGCCACACACGATAGCTACGGGAAGTGTGATATAGAGAGCAATATCGCCCGATGCCATTGCAAGTCCTACCCAGCCGAAAACGACAAGGAAGGCTATGATTCCGCGGAAGGTGAACAGGCGCAAGCCGTCCATTCCCGTGTCGGAGGGAAGCTCGTCGACATCACCGTCTCCGAAAACTCCGTCGGGAACATCCGTCTCAATATCGTCGGCAATTTCGGCTTCTCCGATTCCGTCGACGTCAGAGTCGTCGCCTATGCCAATGAACATCAATATAGTCTGTACCAGCAGAATGAGAGTAGAGGGAATTGCGATACACGCGAATATCTGCGCGGCAAGTCCTATTGAGTTCCACCATTCGATTATAAACATAATATCATCCTTTCTTGATTATTATCAGTGGTAGATTCTAGTCCAGTGTTGAAAATATCTCGTCAGCCTTTTTTCGCAATTGGGACGCGGCGTGAGCGTAAAGCATTATCTGAAGAATTTTTGATATTCGTCTCTGTGCTTCTGCGTCCTTTTGCGAATATACCGATGCGGCAATATCCGCTGCCGTGACAACGGAGCTCTTGTTTGATAAATCTATCTGGCTTTCTGAGAGAAGGTCTACGTAGGTGTGATAAAGCTCGTCGGCAGATATGAGGTCGTCGCTTTCGTCATCAAGCACTCCGCTTATGATACGTATAAGCTCGCAGATCTTTTCTATCTGCAATGCCTCCCTAAGCATATTTATGATGACTATTCTTGAAAATTGATTGCGCGAGTAAACTCTTTTCTTTGGCGAGCCGACAAAGCCTCGCTTTACCCAGTTTTGAATCAAGTACGGCTCAAGTCCCGTCATGAGCGAGACCTGCGAGAGAGTAAGACCTCCCGTGGCAAATATTCCGTCGAATAATTGGCGCGAGCTTGATTTTTTAAGCTCGAGAACCTCTATGGTCGTTCCCGGAAAAGTGGTTGACATTTTTTCACCTCCTGTTCTGTTATTATTATAGCACACGGTCACGTGACCGTCAAGAGAGAACGAGTGATTTTTTTAGTTTCTCCGTTTTGCATATTTTTGAATATCTGTTTTTGATGAGTTTATACAAAAAACGGCAGTTCGTACAGAACTGCCGTTTTTATTGCTTTACTGGTTGTCCAAATGATCCTTGAGGAAAAGTATCGCCTGTCTGTATCCGTCGATGCCTTGGCCCATGATGGTTTTTATTGCCGCCATTGAGACGTAGGAGATCTGGCGGAAGTCCTCACGTTTTGAAACGTCGGAGATGTGGACCTCTACCGTGGGGATGGATACCGCCTTGAGCGCGTCAAGGATAGCGATTGAGGTGTGCGTATATGCCGCAGGGTTTATGACTATTCCGTCAAAGACGTCGTATGCGTCCTGAATCTTATCGACTATAACGCCCTCGTGGTTGGATTGGAAAAGCTCGTATTCAATATCGTTGTCTTTGCATGTCTTTTTGACCAGCTTGCAAAGCTCAGAGTAATTCTGCGAGCCGTAGATATCGGGCTCGCGTAGACCGAGAAGGTTGATGTTAGGTCCGTTAATGACAAGAATTTTCATAGCTTAATCCTCCAAAAACCATTTTATTATTTTATCTGCCGTGTCACGCGGCTCTGTATTAGCGACTTCAAAATCGCAAAACTGTTGATAAAGGGGAAGGCGAGCTTTATACATCTCGGATAAATTAGCCGACATGGACAGAGGTCTGCCGTCCTTTGCCAAGAGAGATATATCTCTTGTGATAAAGACTATTTTTCCGTTTTGGTGCAGGGGAGAATAGTTCTCGCTCTTTGTCACTGCGCCGCCGCCCGTGGCAATTATGATACCGCTTTTTTTGCCCGCAAGCTGAATTGCCTGACTCTCAAGCTTGCGGAATTTTTCCTCGCCGTCCTCAGAGAAAATCTCGGGGATTGTCTTGCCCGCAAGCTCCACTATTAGCGCGTCGGTATCTATAAGCTCGCGTCCAAGCTGCTCTGCAATAATTGTTCCGATAGTGGTTTTTCCGCATCCGGGCATGCCTACAAGTATAATATTTGAGGTTTGAGACGAGATAATATCTGTTATTCTGTCAATCTCGCTGTCGCAGATCTTCTCACCGGTGAATATCTCGCAGGCGCGCTTTGCCTGCGCCACAAGCATAGGCAGGCCGCCTGCAGTCTTGAGCCCAAGCCTTTCCGCGTCAAGCAGGAGCTGAGTTTTTGCGGGGTTGAATATGACGTCCGCCACGCCTTCAAGTGAGGGGAACGGCTCAAGCTTTATCGGGGAGATAAGGTTGTTCGGGTACATTCCAACGGGCGTGCAGTTGACTATTATCTGCGTGTCGGGGCACATCAGGTGAGCGTTTTCATAATTAAGCTCGCCACCTCTGGATACAAGGCTTATCCCACTCGCGCCAAGCTCCTCACAAGCGGCAACTACGGTTTTTGACGTACCTCCTGTGCCGAGAATAAGCACCTTTTTGTCAGACACATCAATGCCTGCGGTCTTTATCATGTGGATAAATCCGTAAAAATCGGTGTTGTCTCCGTACAAGCTGCCGTCGGGGAGATGTGTGACTGTGTTGACCGAGCCAATTTTTCGTGCCGCCTCGGAGATGACGTCAAGGTAGGGAATTACCGCCGTTTTATACGGAATAGTCACGTTTACCGAGTGGTATTTGTCGCTTTTGATAAAGGCTTCAAGCTTGTCCTTGGGCATTTCAAAAAGCGAATATTGATAATTGGCAAGACACCCGTGTATCTGCGGAGAAAAGCTGTGTCCGAGTTTTTCGCCGACAAGACCGCAAATTTGGTTTTCTCTGTTTTTTATCATATTTCTGTCCTGATCAAATTATTTCGGAGTACGCACCGAGGAAGCGGAATCTCTCGCTTCGCGCTTCAAGCTCACACAGAAGCTGCTTTAGATCGTCGGAATATACTGACACCGAGAAGTCAAAGTAAAACATCGACTCAAAATCCCGCTCGGGAATAGGCGCGGATTCGAGCTTTGTCATATTTATTCCAAGCGCGTTGAAGCAGGAGAGGACGTTATAGAGCATACCGGGGCGGTTTGGTGTGACAAGCATAATAGAGCATTTGTCAGCGCCGGGATATATCTCGGGCTTTTTGGAGATACAGATAAATCTCGTGTAGTTGTTATCCATATCCTGAACAGATGGAGCAATATTTTCAAGTCCGTAAAGCTCGGCGCACGCGCGTGAGGACAGAGCCGCGATGTCGTTTCTGCCTGATTGCGCGACAAGCTTTGCTGCCACAGCCGTATTTTCGCATACGGTTATTTTTACGCCCTCAAGCGAGTTCAAAAACGTAGAGCATTGATTTATCGCCTGCTCGTGCGAGACTATTTCCTTGATGTTTTCAAGCTTTACACCACGCTTGACAAGCAGATTGTGGTCAATTTTGAGACGCAGAGATTTCACGATGTGGAAATTGTGACGTATCATCAGCTCGTAGACTTTTTTGACCGAGCCTGCGGTGCTGTTCTCGATGGGAAGCACGCCGTAGCGGCACTCGCCGCGCTCGATAGCCGAGAAAACTGCATCAAAAGAGGAATAATAGCTTATCGAGGGAAGCTCGAAGAATTTTTCCGCCGCTATCTGCGAGTATGCGCCCTCAACTCCCTGACAGGCGACCTGCGCCTTTTTGGGAAACATTTTGTCCGTGTTCTCAAGTGCGGCTTGTATCTCGCTGTAGATTTGAGACTCGGGAGAAAGCTTTGTGTGCTGATAGGATTTTGATACGTCCATCATCGTGTGATAGAGTATCAGGGCGTATTTTTCAAATTCCTCGCCCGCCATATCGGCGATTTTTGCGAGCAGTTCGCGTTCACGCGCCGCGTCAAGCACGGGGAGGTTGTGCTGCTTTTTATATTCCGCGACGTCGGCAGCCAGATTCATTCGGTGTATGAATTGCTCCACAATCTTCTTGTCCGTTGCGTTTATATCTTTACGAATTTCATTAAGATCAAGTTCCATTTTTATATCCTTTTCAGTCTAAAAGCATATCTAAAATTGCAATAGCGCAAGCTGCCTCAACCACGGGCACGGCTCTGGGGACTACGCAGGGGTCGTGTCTGCCATGGATTTCAAGTTCAACGTTTTCCATGCGGGAGAGCGATACGCTTTGCTGCTTTTTCGCTATTGACGGGGTGGGCTTAAACGCCACCTTAAATATAAGGGGCATACCGCTCGTCATTCCGCCGATGACTCCGCCCGCGTTGTTTGTGAGGGTTTTGATTGTTTTTCCGTCGGTGAAGAAGGGGTCGTTGTTCTGCGAACCGAGGACCTCCGCCGAGCCAAAGCCCAAGCCGAACTCTATACCCTTAATTGCGGGAATACCGAACACTATCTGTGATATTCTACCCTCAACGCCATCAAATATATGCTCTCCAATACCCACGGGGAGTCCTATTGCCGCGCATTCTATCACGCCACCTACCGAGTCGCCATCAAGACGAGCCGCCTCTATCTTTTCCTGCATAGCAAGTCCTGCGCTCGTATCAACAGTGGGGAAGGAGTTTTGACTCAAAGCATCAAAATCCCAAACGTTGACGTTTACCGCGTCAAAATTAGAGTCGCGCACACCCGCAATCGAGTGAATATGAGCCGCTACGCGTATTCCTCTTTGCTCAAGAATCTGCAAGCAGATTCCACCCGCGATGCACATGGGAGCGGTAAGTCTGCCCGAGAAATGTCCGCCGCCGCGAAGGTCAACATCTCCTCCGTACTTTACCATCGCCGCATAGTCTGCGTGAGATGGACGGGGAATGTCGGAGAGATTTGCATAGTCGCTTGAGTGCTGATTTGTGTTATAAATAACAGCCTGAATGTCCTCGCCATTTGTTATTCCGTCGCAAACTCCCGATAAAAAGACGGGAATATCAGGCTCGCGACGCCTTGTTGAATAAGCGTTCTGACCCGGTGCGCGACGCTTCATAAAAGAGAGAAGCTTGTCCGTATCTATTTTTATGCCCGACGGAACACCCGAGAGTATCATTCCGATACTCTCGTCGTGTGAACCGCCGTATATGGTAAGCTTTATGTTTTTACCGTACGTTGTAGCCATTTTGGCCTCCTGATTTTTATACAATAAAGTCCGAAAGAAACGCGGGGTATGACTTGTTTACCGCTTCAATGCTCTCAACGGTCACGGGATTTTTGCACACGAGCGATGCAACTGCCGCGCTCATAGCTATTCTGTGGTCGTTGTATGAGTTGACCGTGCCTCCTGTGAGCTTGCTCTTGCCGTGAATTATCATGCCGTCGTCCGTTTCTGTTATGTCCGCACCGAGAGCTGTCAGCATTTGGCACACACTCTGTATTCTGTCGCTTTCCTTGAGGCGCAGACGGGATGCGTTGTATATACGAGTCTTGCCCATAGCAACCGACGCGACCACCGAAATTACGGGTACAAGGTCGGGTATCTGTGAGGCGTCTATTTCAATGCCGAAAAGATCCGCGCGGCTGACTGTAATACAGTTGCCCGAGCGGGATATTGCCGCGCCCATGCGCTTTAGAATATTGATAATTTCGCGGTCACCCTGCGCGGAGCTTAAGTCAAGTCCCTCGACAGTCACGCGCTGAGAGCTTATCGCGCCAGCGCAGAGGAAGAATGCCGCGTTTGACCAGTCACCGCCAACGATTACCTCTTTTGGAGTAATAAGCTTTTCTTTGTGAGAAATATAAAATACATTTCCTACGTTCGTAATTCCTGAGCCAAACAAGTCAAGCGCCTGCTCGGTCATGGTTATGTAGGGCGTGGACTCCAGCTTACCCGTCATAGTCAGACTGCTGTTGCCGTCTGTAAAGGGAAGCGCAAAGAGAAGTCCGCTTATAAACTGCGAGGATATATTTCCTGCTATGGAGTAATCTCCCGACTTAAGTTTTCCGCTGACGTGTAGGGGATTTGAGCCTTGAGGGGAGAGTAGAACTCCATTTTCGGTCAAAAGCTCATATAAGGGTGACAGGGGACGCTCGGGAAGTCGTCCGTGCATATAAATATCACATTCAACACCAAGCGCGGCTACCACGGGGAGCAAGAATCTCAAAGTCGAGCCCGACTCTCCACAGTCAAGCGTCGCGGTTTTGGGTGTCTCTGATATTGGAGAGACGGTGTATATCATCTCGCCATTGTCATTTTTCTCTCGGACAATACTTGCCCCGAGGGAATTAAGACAGTTTACCGTTGCGGTTATATCCTCATTCGTATCATTGCAGACAATGCTTGTTTTTCCGTCGGAAAGTGCTGCGCAGATAAGCAGTCTGTGAGCCTCGGACTTTGAGGATATGGCTTTTATTTTATCCTTTGTGTTTTTCTGGGAAAAGGTTTGAATCATTTTGTAAACTCCAAATTTGGTTTATAAGCCCTTGGCAAAAATTGACTCAAGCTCCTCCACGGGTGTGGGGACAAGTCTGCAGTCACCTATGCCGTAGGGTATGACGAGATTTATTTTTGCTCCCGCGCGCTTTTTGTCCGCTGATGCGACGGAAGCGAGCGCTTTTGCGTCATAAGGGCATTTTGTGGGCAGATTATATTGCTCAAAAAGCGAAACAATTTCACGCAAGCTCTCATCGGTAGAGTATCCGAGGGCTACTGCCGCACGGGTTATAAGCACTGTGCCGATTGCCACTGCACTGCCGTGAGATATTTCAAAATCCGAGCATTTTTCAACCGCGTGACCTATTGTGTGACCGAGGTTTAGAAGCTGGCGGACACTATTGTCGCGTTCGTCCTCGTTGACTATGTCACGCTTGTTGCGCACGCAGTTTTCTATTATATCCTCCATCTGAGGCATTATGGGATTTTTGAGCTTGTTAAAGAGAGCAGAATCATTTATAATTCCGTATTTTATGACCTCTGCGCAACCGTCGAAAAATGTTTCATCGGGCAGAGTTGCGAGGGTGGAATAATCGCAGATAACAAGTGAGGGCTGATAGAACGCGCCCACGAGATTTTTGCCCGCGTCGAGATTTATCGCGGTCTTGCCACCAACTGATGAATCAACCATAGAGAGCAGGGTAGTGGGTATCTGTATAAATTCTATGCCGCGTAGGTAGGTTGCGGCAATAAATCCCGTAAGGTCACCAACAACTCCGCCGCCAAGCGCGAACAGACAGTCTGAGCGAGAAAGACGAATCTCTGCAAGGAAATTGAGTATTTTTATATAGTTTTCCGCGGATTTTGAGTCCTCTCCGTGAGGGATGACTATCATCTCGGGCTTATATCCCGCGCGCTCAAGCGAGGCTATAAGACGCTGAGAATAAAGCGCCGCTACGTTGTCGTCGCTGATGATGACTGCTCGGCAGGGAGATATAACGCTTGCCGAAAGTTCGCCTACCTTGTCAAGCAGATCGCTACCTATTATAATATCGTATGTGCGCGAGGCGCTGACTGTTATTTTTCTCATATTTGAGGTTTCCTTTTTAACCGTCTATTTGTTCCTTTGCGAGTCGTCCGTCGCGCAAAAGATTTCTCATTTTTTCCTTGTCGCCGTCCGTGAGGGCGTCGCGGTATTCCGAGAGCGAGTTTATAATGCTTTCAATCTCGAAAAGCAGAGGCTCTTTGTTATCAAAGAAAAGCTCTGTCCACATATCCTCGTTGAGCCACGCCACGCGTGTCATATCCTTGTAGCTTCCCGCTGAAAAGCCTTTATGTACCTTTGCGGTGGGGCTTTTGACGTATGCGTTTGACACCACGTGAGCGAGTTGGGAGGTGAACGCGATTATTCTGTCGTGGTCATCTGCATTTGTCACCGAGAACTTACCAAACCCCGCGGGTAAAAGTAGCTTTTTGATGCTGTCAAGCAGATTTATGTCGTCAAACACGGGGGGGACTATGACCATAGGCGCGCCTTTGAACATAGTAGCCTTTGAATATTTGTAGCCCGAATTGTGCGTGCCTGCCATGGGGTGACCGCCGATAAACATAAATCCGTGCTGTTCTGCAAGCTCAAAGCCAACGCGGCAGATATCGCGCTTTGTTCCGCATAGGTCCATAACGACGGTGTGGTTTGAAAAGAGCGCGGCGTTCTGCTTTATGTATTCTATTGAAGCCTCGGGGTAGAGGCTGACGAATATAACATCGCATTCGGGTATTGTTTTCTCGTCTAGCTCGCCGTCAACCACGCCCGAAAGTATAGCAAAGTCAAGAATAGACCTGCTTCGGTTGCAAGCGTATATTTTGAAGTCGCAGTTATTCTCATTCGAGTAAGCTCTGTAAGCCTTCGCCATTGAGCCGCCGATAAGACCGAGACCAACTATTCCTATTTTCATAATAACTCCTGTCTGCCATCAGGCAGAATTACATTATTTTATTATATGAGGCTTTACCGCGTCCATAACCTCAGAGAACTGCTCGGGGGTGAGGGACTGCGCGCCGTCGCAAAGGGCTGCGCGGGGGTTGTTGTGGACTTCTATCATAAGTCCGTCAGCTCCGCAGGCTGCCGCCGCCAAAGCCATGGGCTTGACGAGACGGGAAGAGCCTGTCGCGTGGCTGGGGTCAACTATAACGGGGAGGTGCGTCAACTCGTGAAGCACGGGGATAGCCGAGAGGTCAAGCACGTTTCGAGTGTACTGCGAATCAAACGAGCGGATACCGCGCTCGCAGAGAATTATATTTTCGTTGCCGCCTGCCATAATGTACTCGGCAGACATAAGCCATTCCTTGATGGTTGCAGAAAGGCCGCGCTTGAGAAGTATGGGCTTATTTGTTCTGCCAAGCTCCTTGAGAAGCTCAAAATTCTGCATATTTCTTGCGCCCACCTGAATGACGTCAACGT
>JAZRCL010000055.1:0-2916 GCA_045659745.1 Eubacteriales bacterium | reverse complement strand
GAGGATTACGAGACTCCCGAGGAGCACAGATTTACAACTCCCGCAGGGGACGAAAACACCGCAATAATGGCAGTTTACACGCTTGGTGATGACGGTAAACCCGTTTCTGCTGACCCTGATTACATTATGTCCACTCGCGGACAGGTGCAGGGAATGGCGTTTGACTCCAAGGGCAGACTTGTTCTTTCAACGTCGTGGGGACTCAATCCCAGTGGAATCTACGTATACGATCTTGACAAGGTGGCAAACGGCACCGTGACGCTTAACGGCAAGCAGGTAGCTGTAAAATACGTTGACAGCTCGTGTCTTGACGCGACCATAATCGCGCCTCCTATGGCAGAGGAGCTTGTTTATAAAGATGGAAAGCTTCTTATAATGAACGAATCCGCCTCTATGAAGTATATCTTCGGTAAGCTTACAAGCGGAAACCACGTCTGGGCGTATGATTACGATGCGCAGATTGGTGACTAAAAACCACACAATAAAACAAAAATCGCTCTGCACTGCAGAGCGATTTTTTTGCGATTGTATCAGAATGCGAACTGGAATACGCAAAATCCTGCGTATATTGCCAGCAGTAAAAATCCCTGCCAGCGTGACAGCTTGCCGCGTATAAGGGTTGGAACTGTCATTATAAGCATCACAGCAAACATAACGGGAATGTCTATCAAAAGCGAGGTATTTATACCTGCTATTGTATTGTTTTCGGGTATCGAGAAGGGGCAAAGAGTCATGGAAACGCCGCTTACAAGCACAAGATTAAAGAGGTTTGCGCCTATAATGTTTCCAAGAGAGAGTGCGCCGTGTCCCTTGATAAGAGCAGTGATTGCGGTGACGAGCTCGGGCAAGGAGGTGCCAAGCGCCACAAAGGTGAGCGCAATAACAGACTCGGGCACGCCAAGCTCTGTTGCTATAATAGTTCCATGATCCACAAGAAGCTTTGCGCCCACGGCGATAAACGCCGCGCCAAGCACTAAAAAGAGAATTTCCTTCCACAGGGGTGAGCGCTTGATGTCCTCGTCGTGGTCTTGCGGCTCTTCTTTGACGCCGGGAACCTCGAGCGAGGGAGTTTTTACGGATTGCATAACGGACAGGACCATATAACCGCAGAACATACAGAGGAGCAATATTCCAAGGAGTCTGCCGAAATATCCCGAGGTGTACGACACAACGCTATACACTATCGCCGATGCAAAAAAAGCGATTATAGGTATTATCAATGGCTTGCGGTCTATTTTTGACGGCTTGATGGCGATTGTTATTGCCGCGATCAGTGCGGTGTTGCATATTATAGATCCGAGCGCGTTGCCGTACGCTATCTCGCTGTGTCCCGATACTGCGGACGTTGCGGATACCATGACCTCGGGTAGAGTGGTTCCGATAGATACGACGGTTGCGCCGATTAATATTTCGGGTATGCGGAAGCGCTTTGCTATGCCGCAGGAGCCGTCCACAAACCAGTCGCCGCCCTTTATAAGCAGCACGAGGCCGACACAAAATAAAATAATAGAAATAACCATGAATTTTCCTTTCTGCGCTATTGATTACTCGTCATCGGACATATACTCGGATATGTCGATAGCTGAGAGCTTTTGCTGATTGAATTTGCCCTTTGTTCTCTCGAAATACTGTATGTTGTTGCGGAGCATAAATATAAACTGATTATTTGGAGTTCTACCCTCCGCCTCGGATATATAAATGAGCTTGCGGAGCAAGTCCTCGGAGAGACGTACTGTTATTTCGGGTTGTTTTTTCATAAATTTTCATCCTTTTTTTGTAATATTTCGGCGCGTCTTGCCGCCGAGAGATTAAGCTTTCTTATGTGTGAGAACGCCTCGGGCGTGGTTTCAAAATACACGGCGCACTGGTCCTCGCCCTCGGAGAAAATGCCGTAGTAGATGTTTTCGGAGTCCAGAGAGGAAATGAAGACGTAGTCCTTTTGCAGAGTTTTGCTTTCCATTTTCTCGGACGCCTCGGGGGAGAAAAGTCCAATTTCGTAAAATGCCTTTATGTCAAGCTCAAGAGATGTTTTTCTGCGGGATTTTGCCACTATTGTGGTTATTGTGAGCCTATTATCAAGAATGACGCTCTCAAATTCTATATGCGTAAATCTCCACGTGAAAAATATAAGAAGCAGCTCTACGCCTACAACAGCTATCAGCGCGGGGATCAGCAGAAGCGAGCCGTAGAACAGATTTACTGTCAGTATGACAGCGGCGACGGGGAAAAGTATATATCCCGTAATGCACAGTATCTTTTTTGCAAGCAGATCACCCTCGGTTTTCTGCCTGACGATATATTCATATCTTCCGTTTGCCATACGCCCTCCGTTCAGTCCGGTCTTACGCCCAAGCATTTTGCGACCGTAAACATTATAACATAAAAAATAATTTTTTTCAATCTTACTTAGCAAAAAATATTAAAAAATAAATAAAAACGGGCAAAACTCTCTTGATATTTCACCCTCTGTGTAGTATAATTATGGTAAGCCGCAGGCGCGGCGAATAAATACATATGCGAGGACACAAAATGAAAGCAGTAATTACCGTGACGGGCAAGGATTCCGTTGGAATAATCGCAAAGGTATCCACCGAATGCGCAAAGGTTGGGGCAAATATTCTTGATATTTCGCAGAGCGTTCTCTCGGACTATTTTGCTATGATAATGCTTGCAGACATACAGGCGCTCACGCTTCCTTTTTCTGAGTTCGTTGACAAAATGGCAGAGCTTGGACACGACATGGGACTTGAGATACACGTAATGCACGAGGATATTTTCAACACTATGCATCACATCTGAAAGACGGGTTGAGAAATGGTAAATACTAAGGATATACTTGAAACTATAAATATGATACGCGAGGAAAACCTCGATATCCGTACTATAACTATGGGTATCTCGCTTTACGATTGCGTG
>JAZRCL010000054.1:0-7934 GCA_045659745.1 Eubacteriales bacterium | reverse complement strand
CTTGAACATCTACAAAGCTTTACAAGTAAAGCTTTGTGTGCAAGCTCGCGTATCTGTCACTAAAAGCAAAAAATCCGAAAGGGCATTGGGTCCATTCGGATTTTTTGGTCTAAGTGACAAGACTTGAACTTGCGGCCTCTACCACCCCAAGGTAGCGCTCTCCCAGCTGAGCTACACCTAGAAACGTCGTCTTTTCTCGACGACTCGTATATTATACCACAAGGGTTTTCATTTGTCAATATGTTTTTTGAAAAAATTAAAAAAGTTTTTTATCAAAAAATGTTTTATAATACTTACGACTTCTTCTTAAAAATCGGCTTATCAGAAGAACAGAGCCAAGCACCTACTGCCATAAGCGCAAGCGCTATAAAAAATGTGTACTGGGGGATCTGCTTAAATATGACGAGTGAAAGCAGTACTCCTATAAATGGCGCTATCGCATAAAAAGCACTAGTTCTTGCAGCGCCGAGCAAGCGCTGGGCATAAACATACACAAAAATGCTGAAGCCGTATGCCACGCAACCAACGGCAAGGACTGCGAACACACTCCAGAGGTGCGTTATTCTCTCACCTATAACAAGTCCGATAATGACTGATCCAAGTCCTGAAAAAATGCCTTTGAGTAGCACTATCTCGAGGGGGTCTTTAGAGGAAAGCCTGCGGGTGCAGTTATTTTCAATTCCCCAGCAAACACAGGCCATCAGAATAAATACAGATCCAAGTGAAAACCTCAGGCTTGAAATATCCTCAAACGAAAGTATAGCACAGGACGCGACCACGAATATAATTCCGATCCACAATCTTGGGCTGATCTTTTCCTTGAATATCATCAATGCGATAAGCGCTGTCGCGACGATCTCAAAATTATTCAAAAGCGAAGCGTTTGCCGCAGATGTATATGAAAGTCCGAGAAGCAAGAAGATGGGCGCGGCAATATCAAGCACCACCATAGCCACAGTGTACGGCAGGTCAGATTTCGTGATCTTTTCTTCCGCGCGATCTCTCTTTTTCAGCTTTCGCAAGAAAGCTATAACACCCATACCAAGTCCTGCGCCAATATATAAAAAGCCTGCCATCAGCGTGGACGGCATATAGTCAAGCAACAACTTTGAGACGGGAGAGTTGAGTGCATACAGTCCCGCTGCCAAAACAGCTAAAAATATTCCAACATTTTTCGTTTTTTTCACATTGACTCTCCCTTCATTAAAGATTTTTACATATTATATCACAAAAACATATCACGTTCAAGGCATTTGTGTGAACACATATATCAAGAGCCGATGAGGGTTTTAATTCCTCATCGGCTTTCATATCAGGATTCATCTTGAATTCAACGACCATCCGCAGTCACCATGATAGATCATTTGACGGGTCATACCACCGTCAATGCAGATATTCTCGCCTGTGATAAAGCCAGACATATCCGAGCAGAGATAAAGAACCATATTGGAAATGTCGAGCGGGTTGCCTACCCTGCCCGCAGGCTGTTGCGTGGCGTCCGCTCCCTCATAAACCGTATAGTTATTATCTATCCATCCGGGCGAGATAGAGTTCACTCGCACCTTGCCTGCAAGGCTAACCGCAAGCGCATGCGTGAGGGCTGAAATGCCGCCCTTTGCCGCTGTGTAGCTCTCGGTTTCAGGTTGACTCATTCGGTCGCGAGACGATGAGATATTGACTATGCTTGCACCCTCGCTAAAGTACGGCAAAAATAGCTTGGAAAGATAAAACGGCGCAGTCACGCCTACCCTCAAAGCGTATTCAAACTCCTCATATTCACAGCTCGCAATTCCCTTTGAAAGCGGTGCAGCGTTGTTTATAAGATAATCAATGTGTCCGTGCTCGTCAATTACCTTTTGGGCAAAAGCTTCGAGGGTGGTTTTATCCGCAAGATCACCCACAAAATAATCGTTATCCAAAATATCAATTACGCATACGGTCGCGCCTGCCGCCTCAAACTGATCGCGGATGCACTTACCGATCCCTCTCGCGCCGCCTGTGACGACGACAATTTTATTCTTGAAATTAAACATATTGTTCTCCCTAAAAAGTTTTGACTTGACACAAGTCTTTACTCAACTACACTGACAAGCTCGTCTATATCCTTGCGTCTTTTTGCGCGCAGCTTATCGTCCTCTTTGGCATAACCCAGCGTGATCACAAGACGGACTGCGCCATCAAGTTCACATATTTTACGTATTTCAGCGTCGTCCAACCATCCGAGAATACACGTTCCAAGACCCTGCGCAGTTGCCTCTGCCGTAATATATGCGGACAAAATGCCAATATCGATAGAGCGATAATCATTATTTTTAACCTTCGCGCCAAGCGCCGCCGTCTTAACGTAAGGCTTCTCCGAGATGACGAGCATCACGGGTGCATCGGTGGCAAATTTGTTCATTCCCATTCCCTGCGTAGCCTTAGCAACCTTTTTGGCGGCGTCGCCTTTACATACGGTGATATGATAAGGCTGTCCGTTGCACGCCGACGGTGAAAGCCGAGCGGACGCAAGAATACGGTCGAGCTTCTCCTGCTCTACTGCGCAATCGGGGTTATATGATCTGCAGGACTGTCTGTTTTCTGCAATTTCGGTAAAATTCATAGCTCTTCTCCGTTTTTCACTTCAACTTTTTTCCATCCGAGAACGTCTTGCCAACCTTCTCGCCAAAGCTCCAATACGCTTGAGCCGCGCTGTCACAAATGATAGGATCAAGCTTTTTTGCGTCTATCTTGCCGTTTTCGTCAAGAATACTCTCATCCGCAGAGATATTAACAATCTCGCCCACGCAGATGCCGTCCTCGTTGAATTTAATAAGTTTGCACTCTACCGTCATGGGAAGCTCGTCAATAATGGGCGCGTTGACGTACTCACTCTTTGTAGCGTGAAAGCCTGCCTTGGCGAACTTATCAGGCTCGTCATGTGCCGAAACAATGCCTACGTAATCGCAGGAGACGACCGTTTTCACCGTGCCGAAGCTGACGGTAAACGCCCCCGTTCTTTTTATATTTTCGCTGGTTTTGTGCTCATCATCAATACATATCATAACTTGATTTGTGTCGTAAATACCGCCCCAAGCCGCGTTCATCGCGTCGGGATTGCCGTTTTCATCATACGTGCCTATGATAAGCACGGGCATGGGATAAAGCCATGTTTTCGGCCCAAAATTTTTACGCATAGTTTGCTCCTTTTGGAATTTATTTTTAATACTCATCGGTATCATGATTCCTTTGTATATCTAATTATAGCATAAACTCCGTGTCATTTCAATAGTCTTTTTATATAACGCAAGCGGCGGACGCAAACGCCCGCCGCAAAATTTTATTTATCTTATTTCTGAACTCTTCCCGAGACGTTTCCACCCGTTATTACGACTACCTTGCCGCTGTAATCTACGTTAAGATTTCCATTTCTCCTTTATTGTTTATCAATTTTTTCAAGGATGTCCCACACGCCGAGCATATACATAATGCCAAGCGCTCGGTCGTAAAGTCCGTATCCGGGACGGACGTTGCCCGCCTTCTCATCCCACAGGTGTCTGCCGTGGTCGGGGCGTATATATCCCTCAAAGCCGCAATCATGGTATGCCTTGAGGATTTCAAGTATACCCGTATCTCCGTCGCAGTCTCTGTGGCTTGCCTCCGAGAAATCTCCGTTTTCAAAATGCTTTACGTTTCTTATATGCGCAAATGCTATTCTGTCGCAATGCTTGCGTACTATGTCAGCGACATGGTTGTCGGGGTTTGCGTTAAGGCTTCCCGAGCAGAGCGTGAGGCAGTTGTATTCGTCGTCCACCATTCGGAGGAATCGGTCTATACTCGCCTCGTCCACGAGAAGTCTGGGAAGTCCGAAAATATCCCACGGCGGGTCGTCCATGTGTATAGCCATTTTGATATCACACTCGCGGCAGGTTGGCATAATAGCCTCAAGGAAGTACTTGAGGTTTTCCCATAACTTTTCGTGGTCAACACCCTCATACGCGCGGAAAAGCTCGTCAAGTCTTGCCATTCTCTCAGGCTCCCAACCCGGAAAAGACATATTGTACTTTTCGGTAAAGTCCAATATATACCTTGCCATAGCGTTATAGTCGTTCTGTATCATATTCTTTTCGTAGAAAAGAGCCGTTGAGCCGTCTCCTACGGGATGGAAAAGATTACTTCTTGTCCAGTCGAATATGGGCATAAAGTTATAGCATATTACCTTTATGCCGAACTTTGAGAGATTGCGTATGCACTGCTTATAGTTTTCAATATACATATCTCGGGTCGGAAGACCTATCTTTATGTCGTCGTGAACATTGACCGACTCAACCACGTCCATATTAAATCCGTATTCATCAAGCTGACGCTTTACCTCGGCTATCTCGTCCTCCTCCCATATCTCGCCCGGCATTTTATGATGCAATGCCCAGACTATACCGTCAACACCCGGTATCTGCTTGATGTCGGAGAGCTTTATTTTGTCGTTTCCCTCTCCGTACCAGCGAAAGCACATCTTCATTGGCATATTAACTCCTCCTTCTTACCTGAGCCCAAAATATCTTTTTGCGTTGCCATAGCATATATCCTCGACGAGAGCGGAAAGTGTTTTTTCGTCATTGGGATACTCGCCGTTTTCAACCCACTCGCCTATAAGCGAGCAAAGAATACGGCGGAAATATTCGTGTCTTGTGTAGCTCAGAAAGCTGCGGGAATCCGTCAGCATGCCCACGAAATTTCCAAGCAGACTAAGATTTGCAAGACTTATGAGCTGATCACACATTCCCTGCTTGTTATCGTTGAACCACCACGCGCTTCCGTGCTGAAGCTTGCCTGCGGTCTCCGTGCCCTGAAACGCGCCAATGAGCGTGTCCAGAAAAGCATTGTCCGAGCTGTCAAGACTGTAGAGTATGGTTTTTGGCAGTTTATCCTCGCGGTTGAGTCTGTCAAGGAGCATCGCGAGCTTGCGGCTTCCGTTATCGGGACCGATACAATCAAAGCCTGTATCCGCTCCAAGAATTTCAAACATTTTCGAGTTGGGATTTCTCATACAGTTGTAATGAAGCTGCATGACCCATCCGTGACGCACGTATTCTGCCGCACAGAATACAATCAGCTCGGCCTTGAAAGCTTCCGCCTCGTCTGGGCTTACTTTTTCTCCCGACAGTCCTCGTCTAATAATCTCGTTTATCTCTTCCTCGCTCGCCTCCGCATATACCATGCGGTCAAGACCGTGGTCGCTCGCGCGGCATCCGTGCGCCGCGAAATATTCTATACGTCTGCCCAGCGCCTCCTTGAGACTTGATATATCAACAATATCAACTCCCGACACCTCCGAAAGCTTGGCGATATATTTTCTCCAGCCGTCCTTGTCAATATTCAAAGCCTTGTCGGGTCGGAACGAAGGTGTGACTGTTGCGCTCATCGACTTGTCCTGTGCAATAAGCTTGTGATATTCAAGCGTGTCAACAGGGTCGTCCGTGGTACCTATGAACACAACGTTGCTCTGCGATATAATTCCGCGCACGCTCATATTTTCGTCCTTGAGCTTTACTTCGCAAAGCCCCCAGACCTCTCTTGCAGTATCCGCATTCAGCACGCCGTCATATCCAAAGTAAATTTTCAGCTCAAGATGACACCAATGATACATCGGGTTGCCTATCGCCTTGGGCATAAGCTCAGCAAATTTAAGGAATTTTTCGTATGGGTCTGCGTCTCCCGTAATATAATACTCGTCAACGCCGTTAGAACGCATCAGACGCCATTTGTAATGGTCACCCGAAAGCCAAAGCTCCGTGATATTTGCAAAACGCCTGTCCTCGTAAATTTCCTTTGGACTTACGTGGCAGTGATAGTCAATAATCGGCATTTTCGCGGCGCTCTCAAAATAGAGCTTGCGGGCAGTATCCGTTCTCAAGAGAAAATTGTTATTCAAAAAAGCTGACATATTTGTCTTCTCCTTTATTTTTGAAGTTTTTCACTCAAAATAACCGTTTAGCGTCTTGTGCGGGCTATCTCACGGTATACCTTAGGCATTTTTCCAATTTGTTTTTTGACAATTTCAAAAAAACACTGAACGTCCATAGAAAGATAGAAAGGGATTATATTTTGTTGCTTTGCCAGCGCGTTGAGCGATATTTTATAAATTTGTACGGGATGGACTCCCCCCTGTACCGCCGCTTTTGCAAAAGCGCATTCATAATTATACAGTAATTTTGGGCATTTTGAAGTGGGTCTAATACACACACTCAAACATTTCATTGAAAAATGACGCTATCATCCGCGGATGCAAGAGCCGAGAGCGGCGAAAGCAGCGACATTATGCAGATGATTGGCAGATTTACCGTTCTTCGTCTCTCAAGCACGATGAGTATGACGAATATTTCCTTTACCAAGGAAGAGCTTCTCAAGATGAACAGACAACTCCACAGAATAAGAAATCCCAATAAAAAGTAATAGCTTTCTCGCACAAAAAAACAGCAGAGACTCAATTCTCTGCCGTTTTTTGCGTTAGCAAGTATATAGCCAAGCGCGAGGGATACAAAGCTCGCTATGTGGATGGCTTGTTGTTATAAAAAAGCACGCGCCCGAAGGCGCGTGCTAAAAATTTGATCAATGTGTTTGATTAGGTTTGTTTTATTCAACAAGCTTATATACTACAAATTGAGAGGGATATTGATTTGCGTTACCTGCAACTGTGGTATTCTTATAAGCACGGAATTTTCCTTGGCTACTCTTATTGGAGGCTAATGTGGTTGTATCAGATCCTGTTCCCTTAAAGGTGACAAGACCATCGACCATTGTCCATGCCCAATCATAAGAGCCGCTCGTAATTCCATTATTATTACCAGAGCTAGGCTTAATGGTTTTTCCATTAGCATCAGTAAGTGTTACGGAGGATCCATTAACCGTAAGCGTCCAAGTTGCTCCACCGGTTACTATTTCATTATTCATTGTGGGATTGGTAACAGTAATCCAACCATTGTCGTAAGCGCCTAATCCTACGCCGGTGGATGTGACTATAATGTATGTTCCGCTTGTAAAATCTTCTGCCTTTGTTACCTTAACATATCCACTGTGAGACTCGCCGCCCTCGTAGTCGGGATCAGCTGTGCCACAGACTCCACAGGTGCCGTTCTCAAAGCTATGTCCAAGAGCTGCTATGGTAGTCGTGCTAACAGTTTCTCCGCAATCGTCACATGTGACAGTGGTCGATCCTGCCTCTGTACATGTTGCATCTACAGTTGTTGTAGTTGTATTTGTGTGGGTGCAATCAGGAGTCTCTCCGCCCGATTCGCCGCCTGCGGATCCTGTAGTATAGGTGACCTCAATATTGGCTACATATACTCTAGTTTTGGAAGTTGTTCCTGTGGTTGTTATAACAACCTCGGATGCGCCTTCATTAACCGTTATAGTATACTTCAAATCAGTAAGCTCGGACGCCGTGCCTCCGGTTACGGAAATTGGTCCTTTTCCGGCACTATCATTAGCTACTGTAATAACAATTTGACTCATTTTAGCACCATCTGCTGCCTTAATTGTTAGAGTCGCTCCATTCTGATAGAGTCTGATGCTCTCCGAGAAAATTGTTGGAACAGTGCCCGCTCCACCCTTGTTGCAGATAATTGTAATATATTCATCAAGTTTTATTTCTTGACCATCAATCTTGCCCGTGGTCTGACCCGCAGTCACACCCGCTATACCTGCAATATCATCGTGCGACTTGGAAACAGTCGTCTCTGTAACGCTGCCTGATTCGCCGCCTTCTTCGTAGTTAGGATCCTTCGCACCGCAAGAGCATTCTCCCTCAACATAAATGTGCTCACCTGTTGCGTTGATTACAAATTCGTCAGTGCTATCCTTTGCATCTGTGGAATCTGCCACTGCATCTTCTGCAAAGTACTTTTTACATACCGTACACTGCTTGTATGCAGAATTACCCGCTTCGATACACGTTG
>JAZRCL010000053.1:0-4072 GCA_045659745.1 Eubacteriales bacterium | reverse complement strand
GGGAAAAACCCAGCTCTGCAAAGCTCTCGCAGTCTCGCTTTTCGGCAGTGAAAAGTCGCTAATCCGTATTGATATGTCGGAGTATATGGAACGGCACAGCGTATCAAAGCTCATCGGCTCACCGCCCGGATATATCGGTCATGGCGAGGGCGGCATACTCACCGAAAAGGTCAAGCGCGCTCCCTACTCTATCATTCTGCTTGACGAGATTGAAAAGGCGCACCCCGACGTCTTTAATATTCTGCTTCAGATACTTGACGACGGTATCTTGACAGACTCCTGCGGACGAAAAATAGACTTCAAAAACACGGTCATAATTATGACGTCAAATATCGGCGCGCGAAATATCACAAAAAATGCGCTCGGCTTCGGCGCGTCGGACATAAATGACTTTTCAGGCGAGAAAAGCGAGATAATGAGCGAGATAAAAAGGACATTTTCGCCAGAATTTATAAATCGCGTGGACAATATTATCGTATTCAGGCGGCTTAATGTTGAGGATATGACGGCCATAACGAAAAATCTGCTCGACGGACTTGTCGGGCAGATGAAAAAAATGAAGATTGAGCTTGAGTATGACACCTCGGTGTGCGAGCATATAGCGAAGCTCTCCCACGCCGAAAACCTCGGCGCGCGGCCAATAAAACGCAATATCACGCGTCTTGTTGAGGACAAAATATCCGAAAAGCTCCTCACGGGCGAGCTGAAATCCGGCGGCAAATTGAAATTGACGGTTGAAAATGATAACATTATTTTGTCGTAGGATGTTTTACGGGCAATCAAAAACCAATAACACGACAAAAGGCGGTGCGATGCACCGCCTTATTTAGCCTTCCCCCGCTGGGGAAGGTGTCAGCCGAAGGCTGACGGATGAGGTGTTTAATCTGCCTTATAGCCCCAAACTACAGGGCGGTTATCAGGATTCCACTCGGAATTCCAACCAGAAGGCTGAGACACCTCTTCGCAATATATTGTAAGATTGCTGCAACCCTCGAACGCTTCATTGCCTATGCTCGTGACGCTGTCAGGGATATTTATACTCGCAAGGCTACTGCAGCCATCAAATGAACCATTACCAATATCCGTCACGCCATCGGGAAGCACTATACTTGTTAGACTGCTACAATTATTGAATGCAGCAACGCCTATACTCGTTAAACTGTCAGGCATTACAACACTTGTGAGCAAAGTGCATCCTTCCAGCGCAAATCCGGATATTCTTTCTCCATCTGTTATTACTATAGTTCTTAAGTTTCTTTTTGGAAAATGAAGTAAAGCTGAAACTGGCATAGTTGCATTTTCTATAACGCATCCATCAAACGCGCTACTATTAATATTCGTTGCACTATTTGGGATTACCACACTTATAAGTCCGGAACCAGCAAATGCGAAAGATCCTATGCTTGTCACACCTTCGGGAATTATTATACTTGTAATATTAAAGCGACTATAAAAAGCATGTCCATATATGTCATAGCTTTCGCCATTACATTTTTCAGGCAACACAAGCTCCGTATCGATACCCACGTACTCGAACAGATAATTTGCCTCATCTCCCATATAGAACAAATAATCATTGCAATTTACTATTCTACTATCGCCACTATGTACCTCTGCTGCGTAATATGCCACTTCTCCATAGTTCCTTGATCCAGTCATTATTTGAAGCGAGGATTTATTTATTACTTCAATCATTTTGAAGCAGTTTTTGAATGCGCCATCACCTATGCTGACCACTCCACGGGGTATGCTTATACTAATAAGGCTACTACAGCCACTAAACGCGCTTTCTCCTATTCTTCTCAGATTATTTGGTAGGTCTATGTATTGAATATGATAGCAACCGTCAAATGCATTCTTGCCTATGCTTATTATCTTGTCGGAAAGCTCTATTCTCTCAAGGCTGTTACAGTATTGAAAGGTATAATCGTTTATGCTTGTCACGCTGTTAGAAATTACTACACTCTCAAGGTCGACACAGAATTGGAACGCATTTTTGCCTATACTCGTAACACTATCAGGAATTATCATGTTCTCAAGTGCGATACAATGCTCGAACGCATAGGCTCCTATGATTTTTAAATTATCAGAAATTGATATATTCTCAAGACTGCCACAATTTTGAAATGCATTATCACCTATTTCAGTGACACTGTCAGGAATGGATACATACTCCAGATATTGACAATCCTTGAATGCCGAAGCACCTATACTTGTCACCGGCTTGTTTTGATAGGTGGAAGGAATAATCACCACAGATTCCACTCTTGTATAATCTGTAACACTGTATGAATCCGTTATTTCATTATACGTGAAAGATACACCCTTGTCCTTATAGTCCCCACACGTAGTGCAAGTGTTTTCTTCGTTATAATCATGTTGATGGATATCCGAAGGAGCTTCGGTAGGAACACTCGTAGGAACCTCGGTGGGCTGATCTGTAGGAGTGCTTGTGGGTGCTTCCGTAGGCACCTGCGCAGGTACCTCTGGAAATATATCAGTCGGTATGCTTGTCGGAGTCTCACTATTATCACATGCCACAAGTAACACAATCGCAAATATGAGAATAAAACAAACTGATAAAAGTCTTGTAAGATATTTCATTTCCCTCTCCTAACTTCTATAGTTTTATCCCACAAAAACCTCAAACGTAGTTTCCCTCTCGTAAAGCTCTCCTGCTTTGAGGACGGGGTTTGTGAAGTTTTTATGGTTCATACTGTCGGGCATAATCTGCGTTTCAAGGCAGAAGGCGTTCTGCGGAGACTGCGGATAGCCGCCCTTAAAGGGGTATTTTTCATTTGTCAGAAAATTTCCCGTATAAAACTGTACGCAGGGCTGATTTGTGTAAACTCTCATTCCTCTGCCACTTGCTTTTTCGCAGACCTCAATTTTAGGTCGAGTCGCATCTATATCCTCAAACACGAGGCAGTGGTCGTAGCCGCCTGCGATTTTGAGGTCGTTGTTTGCAAAATCAAAATCTTTGCCGATGGTTTTGGGGATTCTGAAATCAAATGGTGTATTCTCCACACTCTTAATCTCGCCCGTGGGGATAAGTCCCTCGTCCGTGGGCAGATAGCTATGCGCGCGGATGCAGACCTCGTGGCCAAACACCTTGCCGCTATTAAAGCCCGCGAGGTTAAAATACGTGTGATTTGTGAGGTTTATCACGGTGTTTTTGTCGCTCTCTGCTCTGTACGTCAAGGTGATTCTGCCGCCGCAGACTGTGTATTCAACACTGACGTTGAGATTTCCGGGATAACCCTCCTCGCCGTCGGGAGATAAATAGGAAAATTTCACACTGCGCTCGCCTGTTATCTCAGATTTCCAGACCTTGTGCGAAAAGCCAACCTTACCGCCGTGCAGATGATTTTCACCGTTGTTGCAATAAAGGCTATACTCCGATCCGTCAAGCGTAAATTTACCCTTATTTATTCTGTTTGCCCATCTGCCGACGACCGCTCCCTGATAACCATCGCCGTATATATAGGAATCAATGTCATCATAGCCGCAGATAATATCGGTGTATACCCCGTCCTTGTCGGGGGCAAAAAGAGACACCATAGTCGCGCCAAGCTCCATAACAGAGAGCTTTATTTTGTCGCTTTCTATGTCGTATATATACACGTCCTCGCCGCTTGGCGTCTGTCCAAATAATCTTTTAGAAATCATATTATTCACCGTAGCCGTCGGGGTTTTTAGTCTGCCAGTTGTGCGAGTCCGCGCACATCTCGTATATGCCGTACTCCGCTCTCCAGCCGAGTATCTCAGCGGCTTTCGTTGGGTCTGCATAGCACTCGTCAATATCTCCCGCGCGGCGTCCGCAGATGCGGTAGCTTATCTTCACGCCCGACGCCTGCTCATATGCGTTCACTACATCAAGCACGGAATATCCCTTGCCCGTACCGATGTTAAAATAGTCAAGTCCGCGTCTTTCCTTTATGGATTCAAGCGCGCAGAGGTGAGCTTTTGCAAGGTCAACCACGTGTATATAGTCACGTACGCCCGTGCCGTCGTGAGTGTTGTAATCGTTGCCGAACACATTGAGTATGGGAAGCTTGCCAACAGCGACCTT
>JAZRCL010000052.1:0-31622 GCA_045659745.1 Eubacteriales bacterium | reverse complement strand
TATGAAAAAGAACTTTCTTAAAATTACAGCGCTTGCGCTTCTCGCAGTTATGATTTGCACTATGCTCGTTGCTTGTGGCGGACCCAACAAGGATCCCGAAAAGGCAAAGGAAGCACTTGAGGATGCAGGTTATACCGTTGTATTTAATGACGGTGGTTTGATTGGCGATCACCTTCTCCCTGATGGCGCAGAGGCAACTCTTACCGCAATGAAGGGTGACGATGAGTACATCTCCATCGTTTACTACGAGGATGCAGAGGCTGCTAACGAGGCTTGGGAAGATGCAAAGGAAGATGCAAAGGAGCTTGAAGAAGAGTACGAGGATATCGTATACAAGAAGTCCGGCAAGATCATCTACATTGGAACAAAGCAGGCAGTTAAGGACGCTCAGTAATTCCAATACATAAAAAACGGGTTGCATTGCAACTCGTTTTTTTAATGCGTGACTGTTGACAAAAAATCATACCCATTGTATAATGAGATTAGGAAACCATAGGAGGACCTTTTCATATGAAAAAGATTATTTTCAAGGCGGTAGCACTTGGACTTTTGACAGTCATGATATGTGCGTTTTCGGCATGTTCAAATATATCTAATCCTAACAAGACAGTAAAGGCGCTTGAGGAAGCGGGATACGTCGTTGTTTATAACGACGGAGAGGGTGAGTTTAATGCGGCAACTCTTCCAAAAGGCGCAAAAGCAAGTATTATGGCGTACAAGGGAAAAGAAAATATACACATAATATATTACGAGGATGCAGCAACGGCTGACGCCGCATGGGAGGACGTAAATCAGATAGCGGGCCTTAACAAGGATCAAGAAGGATTCGTATGCGAAAAATCAGGAAGCTTAATCTATTACGGGACTGAGCAGGCACTTGATGACGCAAAATAATTATAGAAAAAGCAGGGTCGCACAGCGACCCTGTTTTTTATTATTCATCATCCTCTTCGTCGTCATCATTCGGTGTGATGAGAACAGAGAGCTTAACTACTCTGAACTCGTCCATTTCCGTGACTATGACGCAGATGTTTTTATAAGTGAAGCTATCTCCGACGTGGGGATCTGCATCAAGAGCCTCGACTGCCCATCCGCCGACTGTTGAGTATTCACACTCAAAGTCATTGTCAACAAACTCGATTTCGTCAAAGAAATCGTCAATATTCATCTCACCAAAAACGTCGTAGGTATTATCGCCTGTTTTTTCAATAAGTGAGATTATCTCATCGGATTCATCCCATATCTCACCGACTATCTCTTCAAGTATATCCTCCATCGAGACAATACCAAGCGTGCCGCCGAACTCGTCTATAACGATCGCCAGATGTATCTTTTCCTTTCGCATCATAGCAAGAGCCGCAGGGAGCTTCATGGTCTTATGTATCATCTTAGGACGGAGAAGCAGGGAGCGAATGTCTATTTTTGAATAGTCGCCGTCGCACTCCGCAAGCGCCCTGTAATACAGGTTGAGATAGAGAACTCCTATTATGTTGTCAATATCGTCCTCGTAAACGGGGATTCTTGAATAAATTGATTCTTCAATGGTTTGGACAATGTTTTCGGGATCGTCTTCAATGTCAATATCTATCATATTGACGCGTGCGGTCATTATCTCCTCGACCGTGGTATCCTGGAAATCAAGAGTGGACTGAAGCAGCTCACTCTGATCCTCGTCGATAACGCCCTCTTCCTCGACGGTGTCGATTATGGTTGAAAGCTCATCCTCCGTTACGGTAGGAGAGTTTTCGGACTCCTCCTTGCCCCACAGCTTTGAAAGTCCTTTTGCTAGCAAGGTGACCAAAAATACGATAGGGTAGAGAATAAATGTAAGAATGCGTATGGGAAAGGCTACCCATTTTGATATTTTGTCAGCGTGTTTTTTGCCTATTACCTTGGGAACAATTTCTCCGAAAATAAGCACTATTACAGTCAATACTACGGTGGAAAGTACCGACGCAAGACTTTCAAGCTTTTCTCCGAGGAGGCTTATCGCAATCACGGTCGCAGCAGTTGAAGCGGCGGCATTTGCAAGGTTATTTCCTATGAGAATTGTCGAGAGAGACAATGTGAAATTATCTGCTATCTCGTACGCCAGCTTTGACGTTTTCGAACCTGACTCGGCGCATTTTTTAAGTCTTGCTATGTTCGCCGAGTTGAATGCGCTCTCGCTTCCGGCAAAGAATGCAGCGAAGACCAAACAAATAAATATGACTAAAAGATAGAGCGGGTAATTCATAATATATCCTCACCTCCCACTATCTTGAGGCCTTCCTCGACAGGCTTGGCACTATCGTTGAGCTGAGGCTCGTCTATTATTTTAATTTCCACGAACGTGACCTTGCCGTTTTCCACAGTGTCAACAGTGATCTCGAGGTTTTCATAAGAGAAGGATTCCTCTTCCTCGGGCATTCTGCCGAATTCCTTGACTACCCACGAAAGTATGGGGCGTCTTGCTATCTGAGGCGCGGGAGGAGCTATTTTCATTCTCGAAAACGCCTCCGAAACTGTCATTTTCGTGATTATGCGGAACTTGTTTCCGCCGAGCTTCTGGAAGTTGTTATCTATAATCTCGTCCTCGTCCCAGATCTCGCCAACAAGCTCCTCAAGGAAGTCCTCTATGGTGACAAGTCCGAGTGTTTCTCCGTTTGCTCCGCTTACCGCGGCAAGATAAAACTTGTGCTGACGCATAACGCTCAGAACGTCGTCTATCTTCGCGTCTGTCTTTACAAAAAAGGGAGGAACGAGTAGGGTGCGCACGTCGAGCGAGGGATTTTTATAATATTCCCTTATAAAGCTTCGAATGGGCAGAGTGCCGATTATGTTATCAATATCACCGTCGTAAACGGGAAGTCTTGAATAATTTGCTCCGCGTATTTTGAGCATTATATCGCGGTTCGTCATTGAGACGTCAAGCGCGCAGATGTCATCTCGCATTGTCATAACGTCCTTGACGGTAGTGTCTGAAAATTCTATTGCAGACTTGAAAAGATCACTTTGATCCTCGTCAACAACGCCTTCCTCCTCAGCCATCTCTATTATATCGTAAAGCTCCTCCTCGGTGATGGAGGGCTCTTCCTCGGCTTTGAAAAGATTTGTCACGGCACTGGATATTTTTGCAAATAATGCCGCAAGGGGGGATAAGATCTTCATAAGAAGCTTTAAGGGAGGCGAGCAAGCAAGTGCTGCGCCGATAGGTCTGTCACCCGCGAAGCTTTTTGGGATCATTTCTCCGAACAAAAAGAGGATAAAGGTGGTCGCAATAGTTGCGATAGTACCCTTAGCGCCCTCGTCAAGAGTGCTGTTTTCAAGCATATTCATAACCAAAAGCGTTGCCACGGATGCCGCGGCGATATTGGCTATATTGTTGCCTATGAGAAGGGTAGTAAGAGCTTTTTCAAAATTGTTTGAGATGTAAAGGGCTTTTTTTGCTTTTTTGTTTCCGTCCTCCGCCATGCTTTTTACCCTGATTTTATTCATTCGTGAGATTGCGCTCTCAGTACAGGAAAAGTATGCGCAGAGCAAAACAAAAATGATGAAGATTACAAGTAAACTTCGACTGTCGCCGTCCATTATGGAAAATGTGTCTCCTTTTTTCACTATTTGCGAAAGCATAAACTTTCACATTATAATACTCAATTATATATAATTTTATTGCTTTTGTCAAGGGATTTGACAAAATTTGCGGCATATCAAATTATTGTAAGTAAATTTCAGGAAAGCTCTTCACAAAACGCACAGTATGTGTTATAATAATTCAGTATAGATTATCAAAGGAGGCTTGCGACGTGAGCGATAATATCAATACTAACTCATATGAATATCTAGGCAAGATAAACTCGCCCGCAGACCTCAAGTCTTACGGCGATAACGAAATGCCCAAGCTCTGCGATGAAATAAGAGATTTTCTTATAAAGCGAGTAAGCGAGAACGGTGGACACCTGGCGTCCAATCTCGGCGCGGTGGAGCTTTCGGTAGCCATACACAGAAACTTTGACTGTCCCCGCGACCATATTATTTTCGACGTGGGTCATCAAAGCTATATACACAAGATTATCACGGGAAGATATAACGACTTTGATACGCTTCGACAGAGCGGCGGACTTTCGGGTTTTACCAAGAGAAGCGAGAGTGAATCCGACTGCTTTGGCGCGGGACATAGCTCTACGTCCTTGTCGGCAGGTCTTGGCTTTGCGGAAGCGGACAGGCTCGCGGGAAACGATGCATACACGGTAGTCGTGCTGGGCGACGGTGCGTTTACGGGTGGAATGGTACACGAGGCGCTCAACAACTGCAAAAAGGGGCTTAAGCTTATTATCATTCTCAACGAGAATGAGATGTCGATATCCAAAAATATCGGTCGCTTTGCAAAGAATATGGCAAAGCTCCGCAAAAAAACGGGATATTTTAACGCAAAGAGGTTCACGGGCAGAGTTATAAGCAAAATACCGTTTATCGGCAAGCCGCTTTTCTCGCTTATGCGAAGAACTAAAAAATACATCAAAAACGCGCTTTACGGAAGCAACTATTTTGAGGATCTGGGTCTTTATTACCTCGGCCCTGCCGACGGAAATAACTTTGCGGATATTGACGCGCTCATAAAAGAGGCGAAAAAGGCTGGCGAGAGCGTTATAATTCACGTAAAGACTCAAAAAGGCAAGGGCTACGAGCCTGCGGAAACAAGCCCTGGAGCTTATCACGGCGTGCGCCCTGCGGGTGTGGAGGAGTCGGAGACAAGCTTCTCGCACGAGTTTGGCAGAATACTCTGCGATATGGCTCAGAATGACGAAAAAATATGCGCTATTACCGCCGCTATGAGCTATGGAACGGGGCTTGACAGATTTGAGTCGGTATATCCTGATAGATTTTTTGACGTTGGAATTGCAGAGGAGCACGCAGTGACATTTGCTGCGGGACTTTCGGCTAACGGATATAAGCCCGTGTGCGCTATATATTCCACGTTTCTGCAGAGAAGCTACGACCAGATAATTCACGACGCGGCGCTCCAGAAATTGCCTATGGTGATAGCTATTGACCGTGCGGGACTTAACGCCGCGGACGGTGCGACACACCACGGAATATTCGACGTGGCGTTCCTCTCGCATATACCCGGAGTTGAAATATACGCGCCCGTCACGTACGGAGGACTTTCCGCGTCACTTGAGCAGGCTATGACAAGCGATAAGGTCTCTGCGGTAAGATACCCCAGTGGAAGTGAGCAGCAGGTTCTTGCAGATGCCTTCTACAAGAATAGAGATTTTGACAAAATAGGTGTGAGGACAGACGTTGTCGGACAGACCGACGTGCTTTATATAACCCATGGCAGAGTAGCATTGGAATGCCTTAAGGCAAAAGCAATTTTATCTACTGTCGGATTATCCGCGAAGGTTGCTTTGTGCGAATATATCTCACCGTACGACAAGCTAGCGGGTGAGATTTTTGAGATAATAAAAGAGACCTCACCTAAAGCGATAGTGTTCGTTGAGGAGGAGATAAAGGCAGGTGGATTTGGTATGATGCTTGCCGAGGCTCTGCGCATACTCGGCGGACTTGACGGCGTAAAATATGATATAGCCGCGTCCGACGACTTTGTGATACAAACAAAGAACGAGCATATATACAAGAGCGCAGGAATTGACGCAGAAAGTCTTGCATCACTCGCGCAAAATTTGATGAAATAAAATTAAGACAAGGAGGGATTTTTGATGGGCTTTTGTCAGAAAACCTTAAACTCGCTTGAATTTAATAAAATATGCGAGATTCTGGCTACCTTTGCCCCCACGGAAGGGTCAAAGTCAATGGCAAGAATGCTTTCGCCGTCGGATGATATTGACGTCGTAGTGCGCCGTCAGAAATTCACGACAGACGCAAAAAGACTTATAAATGAAAAGGGTATGCCGTCCTTTGGCGGAGTTAAGGACATATCGGAGTCCTGCGAGCGCGCAGAAAAGGGCGCAACGCTTGCCCCGATAGAGCTTTTGAATATTTCGGGAGTGCTTAAAACCTCGCGTACACTTCAGGACTATTGCTACGGAAATCATATTTTCGATACCTCGCTTGACATCATCTTTGACAGACTTATACCCAATAAAACCCTTGAAGAAAGAATAAGCAGAGCTATAATTTCTGAGGAATTGATTGCAGATGAGGCTTCTCCTACGCTTGCAAATATCCGTCGTCAGATAAGAGCGACAAACAGCAGAATTAAGGAAACTCTGCAAAAATACGTTCAGGGTGGCTCTCATTCCAAGTATCTGCAGGAAAACATAGTGACAACTAGAAACGGCAGATATGTCATTCCCGTAAAAGCAGAGTGCAAAAACGAGGTCAAGGGACTTATTCACGACACGTCCTCATCGGGCGCGACTATATTTGTTGAGCCTGCGCAGGTGGTCGAGGCAAATAACGAGCTTCGCGTGCTTGAGTCCAAGGAAGAGCACGAGATAGAGAGAATACTCTCCGAGCTTTCGTCGCTCGTTGCGGAGTATTCCGATAGAATATGGCTTGATTACAGGAACATAAATGACCTTGCGTTTTATTTTGCCTGCGCGCAGATGTCAATATCAATGAACGCCACCTCGCCTACCGTGACGGGTGATAAGATACTCAATCTCAAGCGTGCAAGACATCCGCTTATTGACAGATCCCGCGTAGTGCCGATAAACATCCGTCTCGGCGGTGACTTTGACACCATGATAATCACGGGTCCCAACACGGGCGGTAAGACGGTATCGCTCAAAACGCTTGGACTGTTTGCGATTATGGCGCAGTCGGGACTTCATATCCCGTGTGACGACGGCTCTTCGGTTTGTATTTTCGAGGACGTACTCGTGGACATAGGTGACGAGCAGAGCATAGAGCAGTCGCTCTCCACGTTCTCGTCGCATATGGTAAATATTGTGTCGTTCCTTGACAGAGTCACCGACAGAAGCCTTGTGCTTTTCGACGAGCTGGGAGTTGGTACGGATCCCGTTGAGGGCGCGGCGCTTGCAGTGTCCATTATTGACTTCGTAAGACAAAAGGGCGCGCTTTGCGCGGCTACGACTCACTATGCGGAGCTTAAGGCGTATGCGCTTGACACCGCGGGTGTGAGAAACGCGTCGTGTGAGTTTGACGTGGAGACTCTTAAGCCCACGTATAAGCTTATAATCGGCACGCCGGGAAAATCTAACGCGTTTGCAATATCAGAGCGTCTCGGACTTTCAACCGAGATAATTCAAAACGCCGAGCTGCATATAAGCTCAAACAACAGAAAATTTGAGGACGTCATAGGTCAGCTTGAGCAGAGCAGAGTTGAAATGGACAGATACCGCGACGAAGCCGAGCAGATGAGAAGCGACTATGAAAAATTTAAGGCGGAAGCCGAAAAGCAGATAAAAGTAAGACTTGAAGCCTCCGAGCGCGAGCTTGAGCGCGCGCAACAAAAGGCGGCGGCGCTCGTGGCGTCGGCAAAGGCGTCCAGCGACTATATACTTGAGGAGATGGATAAGCTCCGCAAGAAAAAGGACGCGGAAAATCTCGGTGACGAGATAGCAAGAACTCGCCGCGCGGTGCGCGAGCATATCCGTGCAAACGAGGACAAGTACAATCCCGTTCAGGAGACGCGCGAGGACGAGAGTATGTCAAAGCCCGACAAGGTTAAGCGAGGCGACAAGGTATACGTTGTCACGCTCGGCAAGGACGCGGACGTGGTATCAGATATGGATAAGTCCGGCAACGTGCAGATTCAGGCGGGTATATTCAAAACTCGCGTCAATATAAAGGACTTGCGCATAAGAGAGCAAAAACAAGATAAAAAACAGCAAAAGCCCACGGGCTCGGGATATACCGTTGCGAGAAATACGTCCTTTAGGGACGAGATCGATCTGCGCGGAATGACGGGAGACGAGGCTTGGCTTACGGTTGACAAGTATTTTGATCAGGCGTATCTTGCTGGTATCAGTCGAGTAAGGCTTATACACGGTAAGGGAACTGGCGCGCTTAAAAATGCTCTGTGGGGATTTTTGCGCACAGATAAAAGAGTAGCCTCCTTCCGTATTGGACAGTGGGGCGAGGGCGACGGCGGTGTCACCGTTGTTGACCTCAAATAAAAAAATGCGGAGATGTTATATCTCCGCATTTTTTTGCCGTTTTATCTATATAATAGATAAAGTGACCAAAAATTTATTGACTTTACACCGCTTATATGGTAAAATATAAATTGGAAAAGTGAAATTTATTCTAAAGAGGAAAAAATATGCTTGATATAAAAATAAGTCAACTTTATGACCTTACACACACAATGGCGAGGGAATATCTTGAGGGCTTTACGTATCCTTGGGAAGCGCTTGCGGGCATCAGTGAGCTGATAATACGCATAGGCAACACTCTCGACCCTAATGAATATGATTATAAAGGGGATAATATCTGGGTGTCCAAGAGCGCGAAGGTATATCCGTCTGCTTACATAGGCGGCCCGTGTATTATCGGGCATAATACCGAGGTGCGTCACGGAGCATTTATAAGAGGCTCGGCGCTTGTTGGTGAGGGATGTGTCGTTGGCAACTCAACAGAGCTAAAAAACGTCATACTCTTTGACGGAGTTCAGGTGCCTCACTATAACTACGTAGGCGATAGCATACTTGGATACAAGGCGCATATGGGAGCGGGCTCGATAACAAGCAACGTAAAGTCCGACAAAACTCACGTTCATATAAAGGATATGGACGGCGGCGACATCGACACGGCAAGAAAGAAGGTTGGCGCGGCGCTTGGCGATTTCGTTGAGGTAGGCTGCAACTCCGTGCTTAATCCCGGAACGGTTATTGGCAGGGGCACGTCGGTCTATCCGTTGTGCTCGGTAAGAGGAGTTATTCCCGCGGAGTCCATATACAAAACGGGTGGAATTATAGTAAGCAAAGTGAAAAATTGAATTTTTAGCAGGAGAATAGTATGGGAAGATATTTTGGTACAGACGGTTTCAGAGGCGAGGCAAACGTCAATCTAACCGCAATCCACGCATTTAAGATAGGTAAATTCCTCGGATGGTATTACGGAGAGCAGGCAAAGGAGCGAGGAGAGTGCGCGCGCATAGTTATAGGTAAGGATACCAGACGCTCGTCGTATATGTTTGAGTATGCGCTCTCGTCGGGTATTACCTCAGCGGGTGCTGATGCGTACCTTTTGCACGTCACGACAACTCCATCTGTCGCATATACCGTCACGCGCGATAAATTTGACTGCGGAATAATGATATCCGCAAGCCACAATCCATATTACGATAATGGAATCAAGCTCATCAACTCCAGTGGCGAGAAGATGGAGGACGACGTAATCTCGCAGATAGAGGACTATCTTGACGGAATAAGGGGAGAGGTTCCTTATGCCACAAGAGAAAATATAGGCCGCACGGTTGACTATATTGCGGGAAGAAACAAGTATGTAGGACATCTTATCTCGCTTTGCAACCACTCCTTCAGAGGACTCAAGGTGGGTCTTGACTGTGCTAACGGAAGCGCGTGGATGATAGCTAAATCCGTATTTGAAACTCTTGGCGCGAAGGTGTATATCATAAACGCTGAGCCCGACGGTATCAATATAAACAAGAACGCGGGAAGCACTCATATTGAGGGGCTTTGTAAGTACGTGCTTGATAATAAGCTTGACGTGGGATTTGCCTTTGATGGCGACGCAGATAGATGTCTTTGCGTTGACGAAAAGGGAAATATCATTGACGGTGATAAGATAATCTATATCTACGCAAGCTATCTTAAGGAGCGCGGAGAACTTGTCAATAATACTGTGGTTGCGACTGTTATGTCAAACTGCGGTCTTTTCAAGGCGCTCGACGAGCGTGGAATAGGCTATGCAAAAACGGCGGTGGGTGACAAGAACGTGAACGACTATATGGTCCGTCACAATCTCTGCATCGGCGGTGAGCAGTCGGGACACATTATATTCAGACAGTTTGCGTCAACCGGCGACGGAATTCTGACGTCGCTTAAAATGATGGAGGTAATGCTTGAGAAGAAGCTTCCGCTGTCAAAGCTTGGCGAGCCCGTTATAATATATCCGCAGGTGCTTGAAAACGTCAGAGTCAAGGACAAGGGAGCGGTAATGGGTGCGCCTATCGTACTCGAAGCTATCAAAAAAGCAGAAGAAATGCTCGACGGAAACGGCAGAATGCTTGTCAGAGAGTCGGGAACGGAGCCTCTTGTTCGCGTTATGGCGGAGGCAGCCGACATTGAAACCTGCAAGGAGTGTATAGATATCGTTGTTCAGGCAATCGCTGCTTGCGGATATCTTATCTGATAATATGAACTTGTGGAAAATATAGCCGCAAAAAAGAAGTACAACAACAAAGGAAGGGGGAGATAGTATGTCTAATTTAATAGATTACGTTATATGGAGAGGAGACTTGACCTTTTCGGTTAACAAATTTAACGCGGTAGACAATTTCATTTTATCTATGATCACGTATATTGATTACGATAAAATATTTGCAAACTACAACCCCTGTGTGAAGTTCAGTATGGCAGTAGCGGCAAGGGAATTTTGCAAAACCACGAGCGATAAGGACGTGCATCTCGGCGTGCTTATGCCGTCCCAGAATATCAGAAAAATATTTGAGCTTATGGGCAGGAGCAAAAGATTTTCAACAGTTGAGATATCGGATTTTGTTAACGAAATAGATTATGAGCAAGAAATGCAGTTCTGCGCGGTAACGTATCACCTGACAGACAACGAGATGTTTGTTTGCTTCAGAGGAACCGACGACACCTTGGTGGGCTGGAAAGAGGACTGCAAGCTCTCCTATCTCAATAAAATTCCCGCGCAAGCTCGCGCCGTTGAATATCTTGAGGAGGCGGCGCGTAAATATCCCGACAAACGAATGTATGTAGGTGGACATTCCAAGGGAGGAAACCTTGCAAAATATTCGGCTATATATTGTGACGATGCGATAAAGGACAGGATAATTTATATTTTTAACAACGACGGCCCGGGATTTCTCTCGGGGGTAATAGATGAGAAGAAGCTTTCACTTGTTGAGAGCAAGATAAAAAACTATATTCCTCCGTCATCACTGTTTGGTCAGATGTTTGAGAGTCACGGTACAACGACCATAATCAAAAGCTCGAAAAAGGGACTGTACCAGCACGATTGCTTTTCGTGGCAGGTAAGGGGTGCGGGAGTCGTCTCTCTCAAAAATCTTTCCACAATGGGAGAGAAGCACAATCAAATTTTTGAGAGCCGTGTCATGAGCGTTCCCATTGATAAAAGAGGCGAGGTTGTGGATGTGTTCTTTAGCATTATAGAGCAGACGGGTGCTAAGACCTTGCTTGACTTTACTGAGGATAAGTTCACAAAGGCAGCAATAGCGGTCAAGGGAGTCCGCCAGCTTGACAAGGAGCAGAGAGCTCTTATGAGTATGCTTTTGACTCAGCTTCTTGATATTAAGGTTAAAGTGACGTAAAAAAATGCGTACGTGTCAAACGTACGCATTTTTTTTGGCAATATTGAAATAGAATTATCTTATATCAACGTTAACTCTCTTGCCACAGTTTACAGACGCTGCCTTAATAACCGTTCTGATCGCCTTGGCGATACGGCCTCCCTTACCGATGACCATTCCCATATCGTCGGGAGCAACGCTAAGAGTAAGGTTAATCGAAGTCTCAGTTTCGTTGCAAACAACTACAACTTCGTCAGGATTGTCAACTATAGCAGCTGCAATATTGCGTAATGTTTCTTTCAAGTCTACCATAAAATTCTCCATGCCGCATAAGCGGTTATTTTTGTGGGGATTTCAAAGAAATTCCGCAGTGTTGTGTGTGCTAAACGCTTCTGAATCAGTCAACGATACCGGACTTCTTAAGAAGAGACTTTACAGTGTCTGTGGGCTGAGCACCCTTCTTGAGCCACTCTGTAGCCTTTTCTGCGTCGATCTTAACCTCAGCAGGATTTGTTGTGGGGTTGTAGTAGCCGATCTCTTCGATGAAACGGCCGTCTCTGGGGTAACGGCTATCTGCAACAACTACTCTGTAGAAGGGAGCCTTCTTCATACCCATTCTTCTCAATCTGATCTTTACCATTTTTTTGTCCTCCAAAATTATAAATAAAAATGTTTTTTTATATCCATTACGCGCATTGGCGTTAATAGCAATTTTTTATGAAGTGTTTATTTAGAAGGGAAACTTCATCTTCCCCAAAGCCCTTTTGCCTTGCTTGCTTCTGCCCATATCGGAAAACTGCTTCATCATTTTTTTGATCTGGTCGTACTGCTTGAGGAGCTTGTTGACCTCCTCAACGGTAGTGCCGCTTCCTTTGGCTATTCTTATCTTTCTGGACGCGTTGAGTATCTCGGGATGCTCGCGCTCCTTTTTGGTCATAGACTTAATGATGGCTTCCTGATGTGCAAGCATCTTTTCGTCCACCTTAGCATCCTTGAGTGCTCCGGGCTTCATCCCCGGCATCATAGCAGCTATCTGGTCAAGACTTCCCATACCCTTGAGCTGCTGCATCTGATCGAGATAGTCGTCAAGAGTGAATATAGACTGACGGAGCTTCTGCTCAAGCTCTGCCGCTTTCTTCTCGTCAAACTGCGCTTGCGCCTTGTCGATCAAGGTTAAGACGTCGCCCATTCCAAGAATTCTGCGCGCCATTCTGTCGGGGTGGAAGGGCTCGATGGCGTCAAGCTTTTCTCCCATACCAACGTACTTTATAGGCTTACCTGTGACGTAGCGGATTGAGAGCGCCGTGCCGACTCTGGTGTCACCGTCAAGCTTTGTGAGAATTACGCCCGTGATGTCGAGAAGCTCATTGAATGTTTCTGCAACGTTTACGGATTCCTGACCGATCATTGAGTCAACCGTAAGGAGTATCTCGGTGGGATTTACTGCCTCTTTAATATCCGTAAGCTCCTTCATAAGAAGCTCGTCTATCTGGAGTCGACCCGCGGTGTCGATAAACACCATATCATATCCCTTTTGGTTTGCGTATTTGATACCTTCCTGCGCGATTTTAACAGGGGAGACCTTGTCGCCCATTTGGAAAACGGGGATAGAAAGTTTTTCTCCGACTACCTCAAGCTGCTTTATAGCGGCGGGACGGTAAATGTCGCAGGCAACGAGCAGAGGATTTTTACCTTGCTTTTTGTAAAGCCCCGCAAGCTTTCCTGCATGCGTTGTTTTACCCGCACCCTGAAGACCTACCATCATTACAACCGTAGGCGGCTTTGAGGAAATCTCAAGCTTTACGTGAGTGGAGCCCATAAGAGTCGTCAACTCCTCGCAAACTATCTTGATGACCTGCTGACCGGGATTGAGGGATTCAAGCACCTCAACTCCGACAGCTCTTTCAGATACCGTTTTTATAAAATCACGAACGACCTTGAAGTTAACGTCTGCCTCGAGAAGCGCGAGCTTTATTTCTCGCATTCCCGCCTTGACGTCGGCTTCCGTGAGTTTTCCTTTGTTTTTGAATTTTTTGAAGGCGTTTTCAAGCTTTTCACTTAAGCTTCCAAACATTGACATTTATGTTTTCCTCCTTCAAGTTTCTTTTGTTAACTGCTTTAGCCCACGCTTTCAAGAAGCTTTTTTATCTCGTCCCGAATGCTTTCGGGGACACCCTCGCGCTCGCAAAGTTCCAAAGCGCGTGATGCGTGACTTTGAGCGTCACGGAACTTTTTGGCAAGTCCAAGCTTTTCCTCATAAAAGAAAAGCTCCTCCTCGGCTTTTTTTATTATGTCTCTTGCGCCTTGACGGGAAATATTCATTTCCTCGGCTATCTCGGAAAGTGACATATCGTCGTTGTAATAAAACTCGAGAGCGTCTCTTTTTCTTTCGGTCAGTACGTCGCCGTAAAAGTCCAGAAGAAATGAGATGCGAAGATCCTTTTCAAACATAAAAAAATCCACCTCTTTTTGTGGTGTAAAGCAATTTACTTTACAGAGTATAACACTCTTTTTTATGTTTGTCAAGAGGTTTTTTTATTTTTCTTAAAAATTTTTTATTTTTACCAAAATGCCGTGTAATTTACATCCTTATTTGTTGACTTTCGGTAATTATAGTGGTATAATAATTCTATAATATTACTTTAAGGAAATCGGTCCAATGATCTTGAATATAAGCAAAAAGCATAATATAAAAATACATTTGAATATTGACAGAGAAAAGCACATACGGTATACCAAATTTATCATGTTGGGACTGTCTGTGCTTTTGGTTGTGTTGCTTTTAGTGACCATGCTTTTCGGTGTCGCGGGTATCGGTGACAGGACTGCGCCGATCATAAAAATTAAGGACGATAACGACTATATTATCGCATACGTTGGCGAGGGAATCTCATTCAAGTCTCAGCTGGACGTGACGGATAACCTCACAAGATCATCCAAAATTGAAATCAAAACCGACTCATCAAATGTAAACACTGACGTCGAGGGCGACTACTACGCGACCGTGACTGCCACCGACAAAAAGGGAAACAAAAGCACGCAGGTAGTTGTCGTGCGCGTTTATGCTGAGAGAGTGACTTGGGACAAGCTTAGTCAGGTCGTTGAGCCCATAGCCAAAAAGATAATCAAGGACAATATGAGTGCGGAGGAAAAATGCCGCAAAATATACTCGTACGTCCGTGCAGAGATAGAATATTACGACTATTCCGATAAATCCAGCTGGATGCAGGCGGCGTATTACGGAATCCGCGACGGCAAGGGAGATTGCTTTACGTATTATTCCGTCGCAAGAGCTTTCCTTGAATACTACGGCATTGATAACGAGACGGTACAAAGAAAGGCGGGCAAAACCTCAGGCACGCATTTCTGGAGCGTTGTCAACATTGGAGACGCGAGCAGTCCAAGATGGTACCATTTCGACTGTACAAGACTCAGCCCCGACAAGTATCATATGGGTTGTCTTATGACAGGCGCGCAGCTTGAAGAATACAATCAGCTTCGCGGAGATACCAAGGGAAATGACGAGGATTACTACTTTTACTATTATGACTCCTCAAAGCTCCCCAAAATACAAACTACCATAATAACCCCCGTGGGTTGACGGAGAAAATTATGTACTACACGAATATTCTTGAATATCTTGAAGCCACAGCGCCCAGAGTGCCCAATAAAACGGCGTTTTCGGACGGCGTGGATAATATGAGCTTTTCTGAGCTTTTATCAAGTGCGAGATCAATAGGAAGCTTTCTTGCAAGCCGTGGCTATTATCGCGAGCCTGTAGTCGTGCTTATGAACAAGCACCCTAGCACTATAGCCGCTTTTATGGGAGCAATATATGCAGGCTGCTTTTACGTATGTCTTGACTCGGAGATGCCCGCACGCAGAGCCGAGCTTATATTTGAAAGCATAAAGCCCCGAGTAGTAATCTACGACAAGAAAAATGCCAAGAGAGCAGAGAACTTACCCGATAGCTTTGAAAAGCTGCTTTACGACGATATATCGGACTTTGGCGAAAATGCGGACGTGCTTGCAAGTATAAGAAAAAAGCAGATTGATACAGACCCCATATATATAGTATTCACGTCGGGCTCGACGGGAATACCAAAGGGCGTGTGTGCATGTCACCGCTCGGTTATAGACTATACCGAAACTCTCAGTACAGCGGTGGGCTTTGATGAGAACACCGTATTTGCAAATCAGACGCCCCTTTATTTTGACGCGCCGCTCAAAGAAATAATGCCCACGCTGAAATTCGGCGCGACGGCGTACTTCGTACCAAAGCAGCTGTTTATGTTCCCGATGAAGCTCTGCGATTATCTCAATGAGCATAAGATAAATACTGTCTGTTGGGTAGTATCCGCGCTCGTTATGATATCCTCGCTTGGAGCGCTCGAGAAAAATCCGCCCAAATACCTCACAAAAATATGCTTTGGTAGCGAGGTTTTTCCTCTTGCACAGTATTATAAGTGGAGAGAGGCGTATCCCGATGCCGAGTTTTTCAACCTCTACGGGCCTACCGAGGCAACGGGAATGTCGTGCTATTGGAAGGCAGACCGCGAGCTTGAGGCCGGCGAGCCTATACCCGTGGGAACACCCTTCCGCAACACGGAGATTTTGCTTATCGGTGAGGATAAAAAACCGGTTGGAGCGGGCGATGTCGGCGAGATATACATTCGCGGCACCTGTGTGACTCTTGGCTATTACAACAATAAGGAAAAGACTGACGAGGCATTCGTACAGAACCCCTTGAATTCTGCCTATCCCGAGCTTGTTTACAGGACGGGAGACCTGGGCAGATATAATTCTCACGGCGAGCTTGTGTTCGTATCACGCAAGGACTCACAGATAAAGCATATGGGACACCGTATAGAGCTTGGCGAGATAGAAGCGGCGTCACTGACCTGTGAGAGTCTCAGGCAGACCTGTTGCGTTTACGACGACGAAAACAAAAAAATAGTAATGTTTTATACGGGAGATATTGACGAGGCAGACGTCCTCAAATATATGAGAGGACTGCTTCCAAGATATATGCTCCCCGCAAAATGTATAAGACTTGAAAAAATGCCCCTCACACCCAACGGCAAGCTTGACCGAAAGGGAATGAGAGAGCAGGCAAAGACAATGAATATCTAAAACTATAAAACAGGTGGTAAAAACAATGGATAAGCTTATAGAAATACTCTCCGACCTTCACCCCGATGTTGACTTTGAGTCCGAGGAAGGTCTTGTTGACAACGGCATACTTGACTCGCTTGATATAGTGACACTTATTACCGAGATAAACGACAAGTTTGACGTTTCTATTCCCGCAGAGGAGATAATTCCCGAGAATTTCAACTCCGCAGAGGCGCTCTTTGCTCTTATTGAGAAGCTTGACGAGGAATAATTCCAAGGAATAAAAAGGTAAATAATAAATGTCGTTCACATCTATTGGATTTATCTGCTTTTTGGTCATAACAGTTCTTTTATACTATCTGTGTCCCAAAAAGCATCAATGGAAGCTCCTGCTTGCCGCAAGCCTATTCTTCTATTTCTGCGCGGGCAAGTGGTATCTGCCTTATATTCTTTTTACCGCGATATCCTCGTGGGTAGTAAGTCTCATTATGAACCGCAATATGACTGCGGAAAAGAGTTATATAGAGCAGAACAAGGAGCAAATGGACAAGGACGCCCGTAAGGCGTACAAGGCAGGACAGAAGAAAAAGAGATTTTATATTCTTATAGTCGGACTTGTCCTCAATTTCGGTATTCTTGCTGTGCTCAAATACACGGGATTTACCGTAAATAACATCAATTCAATAATACACATCTTCTCCGAGGACACGTCGCTTACAGTGCCAAATCTGTTGCTTCCCATGGGAATATCCTTTTACACGTTTCAGACTATGGGATATCTTATTGACGTTTACAGAGGAAAGACAACTCACGAAAAGAACCCCGCCAAATTTATGCTTTTCGTATCCTTTTTTCCGCAGCTCGTCCAAGGACCAATCTCGCGACACAGCGATCTGTCCGACCAGCTCTATTGCGGTCACTCGGCAAAATGGGATAATATCGCGCCGGGAATGATACGTATCGCGTACGGTTTTTTCAAAAAGCTTGTTATTGCGGATACTGTGATGATAGCGATAAAGAGCATAATGAACTCGCCCGAAAGATTTGACGGCGTGTACGTCCTGTTTCTTATATTCGCGTACTCCGCGCAGATATACGCGGACTTTACGGGCGGTATAGACATAACCATAGGTATCGGCGAGATGCTTGGAATCAGAATAAAGGAAAACTTCGACCACCCGTTCTCTGCAACATCCACAAAGGAATATTGGAGACGCTGGCATATTACTATGGGTACGTGGTTTCAGGACTACATATTCTACCCACTTTCTATCTGCAAGCCTATGCAGAAGCTCTCAAAATGGAGCAGAGCAAAGCTTGGAAATGCCCTCGGAAAGAGAATACCCGTGTATCTTGCGACCATTGTGACGTGGTTTACGACGGGTCTGTGGCACGGCGCAAGCTGGAACTTTATCGTCTGGGGACTTCTCAACTGCTTTGTCATACTCGTATCGCAGGAGCTTCAGCCGCTTTATACGAGATTTCACAACAGATTCCCAAGCCTTGACGGAAATTACGCCTACACGCTTTTCTGTCGCGGAAGGACATTCTTTTTGATGGGTCTTATCCGAATACTCGACTGCTACCGTGATGTACCGCTGACCTTCAGAAGCGTTGGCAGTATGTTCTACGACTTTTCAAGCTGGCGCGAGTTTTTCTCGGGCGGAGTGTTTGATCTCGGCGTGGGTATCAAGGAGTATATTGTAGTTGCATTAGCGATAGTTGCCGTTTGCATAATCAGCAAATATCAGCGAGCGGACGGAATATCTCTGCGACACAGAATAGCCGAGAGGCCTGCATTGACCTTCACCTGTCTTGCGGTGCTTACAGTCGTTATTATCATCTTCGGCTCGTACGGAATAGGATTTGATGCTTCCGGATTTATCTACAACCAATTTTAAGGATTTATAATAATGCGTAAAGGAATAAAAATAACAATATTTGCGTGTGTCTCTGTGATACTCGTAGCTCTTGTTTTGCACTTTGCCTCACTTATCTTGATTCCCAAATATATGAGCGAGCCTAAAGAAGGCGCGCTTATTGCGGAGTATTATAGCGAGGTGGAGTCTGGCAGAGAGCATCAGGTGCTTTTTGTCGGCGACTGCGAGGTGTACGAGTCCTTCGTTCCGCCTGTGCTTTGGGAGGAATACGGAATTGCGTCGTATATCCGCGGCAGCGCGCAGCAGCTTATCTGGCAGTCGTATTATCTGCTTGAGGAAAGCTTTGAATACGAGTCGCCTGACGTGGTGGTGTTCAACGTGCTTTCAATGAAATACGGTGAGCCACAAAAAGAGGAATACAACCGTATGACGCTTGACGGAATGAAAAATTCCAAGATCAAGCACAAGGCGATACTTGCTTCTATGACAGAGGAAGAAAATATAGCCTCATATTATTTCCCGATACTTCGCTACCATTCGCGTTGGAAGGACATATCTGGCGAGGATTTCAAATATATGTTCAATAGAGACACAGTTTCACACAACGGATATCTTATGCAGACGGGAATCAAGGCTATGGAAAAGAGCTTTGAGGAGCAGGAGGCAGAGGCGACAAACAAACTCTACGACGACAAGCTCCCCGACGTATGCTTTGAATATCTTGATAAAATGAAGGCTCTTTGCGAGCAGAACGGCGCGACACTTATTTTGATTAAGACTCCCACAAACTCCTCAACTTATTGGTGGTACGATGAGTGGGATGCGCAGATTTCCCAGTATGCAAAGGATAATTCTCTTGATTACTACAATTTTATAGAGAATGAAGAAATAGGGCTTGACTGGAGCACTGACACCTACGACAGAGGACTTCACCTCAACGTCTACGGCGCGGAAAAGCTCACAAAATATTTCGGTGAGATATTGCAGTCCAAATACGGTCTTGAGAGTCAAAAGGACAATGCCGCGACATCTGACGTATGGGAACAAAAAGTAGAGCAATACTATAACGAGAAACAAGAAAAGGAGAATCAAAAATGAAAAGATTACTGCTTTTGGCGCTTGCTATTCTTATAGCGGGGATTGTGCTTGTGTCCTGCGGGGACGGGGGCAAGGTAGATAAATATACATTCAAGTCGGGCAGTGTTGAGATAGTACCCGGTGAGGACTCTTCGTCTGTTTTGAACGCGCTCGGTAAGGAAAGCGCATACGATGAGGTGGATATAGGCTGCGGAAACAACGAGGTTGGTAAGGTATATTCGTATAGCGGATTCAAGATACAGACCTATCCCGACAATTCCAAGGACTATATTGACACCGTGACTATTACAAACGATTCGGTATCAACTCCCGAGGGAATTACCATAGGCTCAAGCCGTGATGACGTAATAAAAGCATACGGCGACGGGTACACCGAAAAGAGCAACGGAATAGTATATATAAAGGATAAGACCACGCTCAGCTTCGTTATACGCGACGGCGCGGTGACGTCCATAATCTACGATTATAACTTTGAATAACATAACAAAAACGGATAAAACAAGGCTCTCTTGGAAAAATAATTTCAAGAGAGCCTTGTTTTTGTGAAAAACACGCTGAAATTAGCACTGTTTACAAAAAATTCATAGAAAATGGCACAAAGGGGGTTGACAAATTGCTATTTAAGTGGTAAATTATTAGCGTAAGGTTAGCACTTGCCTCAAAAGAGTGCTAAAACCTGAAGCAAACAATCTCAAGGAAGGGAGAGTGCAGAAATGGCAGTCAAAAAGAGCAAAGAGTTAAGTGATAGAAAGAAACTTATACTCAAAACCATAGTTGACGCGCATATAGCTGCGGGCGAGCCCGTAGGATCAAAATATATTATGCAGAATGAGCACTTGACCTGCTCGTCTGCTACCATTCGTAACGAGATGGCAGAGCTTGAGGAGATGGGATACCTTGAACAGCCTCACACCTCGGCAGGACGAGTGCCAAGTGAGTTGGGATACAGATTTTACGTCGACTCGCTTATCGAGAGCTATTCAATGACTACCATGGAGATAGCCGAGATAAACAAGCTTCTCAAATCAAAGATGACCGAGCTTGACCAGATACTTCTTACAGCGTCAAAGCTCGCGGGAAATCTCACCAACTACACAAGCTTCCTTATAAAGCCCAAGGCGTCGAGCGTAAGTATAAAGAGGTTTGACGTAATATACGTTGACAAGCACAGTCTGCTCCTTGTTATGATAAGTAATCAGGGAAGCATCAGCACAAAGAGAATATCTCTTGAAAGCTCGATAAGCCAGCTGACTGCAAGCGACCTTGCGAATGCGCTTAACGACAATATCTCGGGTCTTACCGCAAACGAGATAACGCTTCCTATAATTATGGAGCTTGAGGCGGCGATGGGGGATAAGGCTTATATCGTCAGTCCCATTATAAAGATAATTTACGAGAGCATGAGCGAGCTTGACGACGGCGACCTCAAGGTCAGCGGTATGGACAGATTGCTCCAATATCCCGAATACAGTAATAAGGATCAGCTCAGAGAGCTTCTCGGAGTGCTTGAGAGCAAGAATGAGATACTTGATCTCGTATCCACACCAGAGAGCGACGGTATAAACGTAGTTATAGGCTCGGAGTCCTCGGTAAAGGTAATGAACAACTCCGCGCTTGTATTCAAGCCCGTTGTAAGAAACGGAAAGACAATAGGAGCGATAGGTATTATAGGCCCCAGACGAATGGACTACGCAAAGGTAGTTGCCACCATCGAGGGACTTGCAGACAACGTCGAAAGCGTTTTGAACGAGGGAATATTGCTCGAAATAGGCGAGCCCGATGAGAATGATCATAAAAAGGAGGATAACTGAAATTGGAAATCAAAAACAACGAAAAAGAGAATGACATAAAAGAAGATACACAAGCCCCCGAGACCGTCGAGGAGACTGTGGAGACAATCGAGGAAAAATCGGCAAAGCCAGATAAGGCGGAAAAGAAAAAGGTAAAGGAGCTTGAAAAAAAGCTTTCGGAAGCACAAAAAAGCCTTGAGACAAAAACTCAGGAATGTGCGGAGACAACAGACAAGTACCTTCGTATGATGGCTGAATACGATAATTTCCGTAAAAGAAGCGCAAAGGAAAAGGAGGGCATCTACGCCGATGCTTATTCCGACGCGCTGAAATCCATTCTCCCCATTATTGACAATCTGGAGAAGGCGGCTGAATACAAGGACGCAGAAAAGGTCGCAAAGGGAGTTGAGATGATACTCAAGAGTGCTGCCGACGCTCTCACAAAAATGGGCGTTACAAGCTTTGGCGAAAAGGGCGAGCAGTTTGACCCCAACCGTCATAACGCAGTTATGCACGTAGAGGACGAGAGCCTCGAGGAAGGCGTTATCGTTGACGTATTCCAGAAGGGATACTCCAAGGGCGATAAGATACTCAGATATGCAATGGTAAGCGTTGCAAACTAAAAAAGAAAACAAAATCAAAAACATAAAACAAAACACCATAGGAGGAATTTTATTATGGGAAAGATTATAGGAATAGACTTAGGTACAACAAACTCTTGCGTAGCGGTTTACGAGGGTAGCGAGCCCATCGTTATACCCAATCCCGAAGGCGCAAGAACAACACCCTCGGTAGTTGCATTCTCCAAGACCGGCGAGAGAATGGTAGGACAGGTTGCAAAGAGACAGTCCATCACAAACCCCGACAGAACTGTTATCTCCATCAAGAGAGATATGGGTACTGACAAGAAGGTGACTATCGACGGCAAGACGTACACACCTCAGGAGATATCCGCAATGATTCTCCAGAAGCTCAAGGCTGACGCAGAGAGCTATCTCGGCGCACCCGTTACCGAGGCGGTAATTACTGTTCCCGCGTACTTTACAGACGCGCAGAGACAGGCAACCAAAGACGCAGGTAGAATCGCAGGACTTGAGGTTAAGAGAATTATCAACGAGCCTACGGCGGCAGCTCTCGCATTTGGCGTAGATAAGGACAACGACCAGAAGATCATGGTATTCGACCTTGGCGGCGGTACTTTCGACGTATCTCTTCTTGAGATCTCCGACGGCGTATTCGAGGTTCTTGCAACCGCAGGAAACAACAAGCTCGGCGGTGACGATTTCGACCAGAGAATAATCGACTGGATGGCAGATAAGTTCCAGAGAGAGAACGGCGTTGACCTTCGCCGCGACAAGATGGTGCTTCAGAGACTTAAGGATGCGGCAGAAAAGGCAAAGATCGAGCTTTCGGGTATGTCCACAGCAGAGATCAACCTTCCTTTCATTACCGCAACCGCAGACGGACCTCTCCACTTTGAAGCAACCCTCACAAGAGCAGAATTCGAGAGAATCACATCCGACCTCGTTGAGTCCACAATGGGCCCCACAAAGCAGGTTCTCCGTGACTCCGGACTCTCCACCTCTCAGATCGACAAGGTGCTTCTCGTAGGCGGTTCTACAAGAATCCCCGCAGTTCAGGAAGCAGTTAAGAAATTCATTGGCAAGGAGCCTTTCAAGGGTATCAACCCCGACGAGTGCGTAGCAGTCGGCGCGGCAATTCAGGGAGGCGTTCTCGGCGGCGACGTTAAGGACCTTCTCCTTCTCGACGTTACACCCCTCTCTCTCGGTATCGAGACCATGGGCGGAGTATTCAACAGAATTATCGACAGAAACACTACTATCCCCGTAAAGAAGAGCCAGATCTACTCCACAGCGGCAGACGGACAGACCTCCGTTGAGATCCACGTTCTCCAGGGTGAGCGTGAGATGGCGGCTTACAACACAACTCTCGGTCGCTTCGTGCTTGACGGTATTGCTCCCGCACCCCGCGGAATTCCTCAAATCGAGGTCACCTTTGACATTGACGCTAACGGTATCGTCAACGTTACCGCGCAGGACAAGGGCACAGGCAAGGAGCAGCACATTACAATTACTTCCTCTACCAACATGTCCAAGGAAGACATCGAGAAGGCTGTAAAGGATGCTGAAAAGTTTGCAGAGGAAGACAAGAAGCAGAAGGAAGCTGTTGACGTAAAGAACAGAGCTGATTCTATGATATTCCAGTGCGAAAAGACACTCGGCGAGCTTGGCGACAAGATCGACGCGGCAGACAAGGCTGACATTCAGTCTGCAATAGATAAGCTCAAGGAGACTGTAAAGACAGGCAACACTGAGGCTATCAAGGCTGATACCGAGGCAGTTGAAAAGGCTTTCTACAAGGTTTCCGAGAAGCTTTACCAGCAGCAGGCAGGCGCGCAGGGACAGGGCTTTGACCCCAACGCAGGACAGGGCGGAGACGGTCAGTTCTACGACGCAAGCTACGAGGACAACAGCGACAACAAGTAATTTTATAAATTTATGCGGGAAGGGCATTTTGCCTTTCCCGCAAAACGAGTTTTAATTCTTTAATAAATTTGCAGGGGGAATTCACGAATTTACCGAGAATTCTGGGAAACTCGCGGATTGCCCCTACAGATTTATAATGTTTGGAGAAATATATGGCAGATAAAAGAGATTATTATGAGGTGCTTGGCGTCTCAAAATGCGCAAGCGACGCCGACATAAAAAAGGCATATAGAAACCTTGCTAAAAAATACCATCCCGATATGAACCCCGGAAACGCCGAGGCGGAGGCAAAGTTCAAGGAAGCCAACGAGGCTTACGAGGTGCTTTCCGATCCCGACAAAAAGGCGAAATACGACCAGTTCGGTCACGCGGCATTTGACCCCACAGCGGGCGCGGGCGGCGGATACGGCGGCTTTGGCGGCTTTGACGTGGATCTCGGGGATATTTTTGGAAGCTTTTTCGGCGGTGGATTTGGCGGCGGATCGCGTCAGAACCGCAACGCACCCACAAAGGGCGAGGATATCGAGATAAATATCACGATAAACTTTGAGGAAGCAGTCTTTGGATGTAAAAAGGAGATAAACTTTACCCGTCAGTGTAGATGCGCGGCGTGTAAGGGTACCGGCTCGGAGAGCGGCGTAGCCGAGACTTGTCCTACGTGTCGCGGCTCGGGACAGGTCCGCAGAGTGCAGAATCTCGGTGGAATGCAGTTCCAGACCACCGGAACGTGCGATACGTGCAGAGGCACGGGCAAATACATCAAAAATCCTTGTAAGTCCTGTCGCGGAAGCGGCTTTGAGCGTGAGCACAAGAAGATAAACATAACCATTCCCGCGGGCATTGACCATGGCAAGGGACTCGTGGTTCGCGGCGAGGGCAACGATGGCAGAAACGGCGGACCCGCAGGCGACGTATTAGTAATGGTAAGCGTTAGAAAGAGCCCCACGTTCAACCGTCAGGGCTACAACCTTTATTGCGAGGTACCCGTCACTATCGTCGAAGCAACTCTTGGAGCGGAGATAGAGATACCCACGCTTGAGGGCAGAGAAAAGTACAATCTCCCCGAGGGCACGCAGTACGGAACAACCTTCACGCTCAAGGGACGCGGTGTACCTATGGTCAACTCAAAGGGCAGAGGCGACCTTATATTCAAGGTGGTAGTCGAGGTTCCTAAGGGACTGAGCGAAAAGCAGAGAGAGCTGCTTTATAAGTTTGCCGACGCTTGCGGAGAGAACAACTACACCAAAAAGGGTAAATTTTTCAAGAAAAAATAATTTGGAAGGTAAATTATGACCGATAAAGATTACGTATGCGGAGATTTCGGTGAGGTCACCGAATGGTCGCAGATAAAAGTGACCGTAAAGACCGAGGAGCTTGACAGACTCGTTGCGGTAATGAGTATGATAAATTCCAACCTTATGATAGAGGACTTTAGCGATATTGACCTTAAGACCTGCTATGGCGACCTTATCGACGAGAGCATTCTCAATGCCGATAAGAGCCACGCGTCAGTTTCCTATTTCGTTGAAAAGGGAAGCAATCTCACCGACGATTTGTCATTTTTGAAGGACAGACTGTCGGCAAACTCTTTCGAAAACGCCAAGGTCGAGGTCGTAGGTGTTTGTGAGGAGGACTGGGCAAACTCGTGGAAGGCGTACTACAAGCCCTTCAAAATCGGCAAAATAGTCATCGTTCCCGCGTGGGAGAGATACGAGGCGCAGGAAGGCGAGATAATTGTGACAATGGATCCTGGTATGGCTTTCGGCACGGGTACGCACGAGACGACAAGGCTCATTATAGGTCTGCTTCAGAAATACGTAAAGGTGGGCGACAGTCTGCTTGACGTAGGTACGGGAAGCGGAATACTTGCCATTTGTGGCGCAAAGCTCGGAGCGGGTGAGTGCTATGCGTACGACATAGACCCTATGTCAGTTCGAGTTGCAAACGAGAATATAAAGGACAGCGGACTTGAGGGTAGAATAGTCTGCGAGCAGTCCGACCTGCTCAAGCAAGCATACAAAATGGCGGGCGGATATAATATAGTCTGCGCAAACATCGTGGCAGACATAATCATTCGCATGACGCCCGACGTGTCGGACTTTATGAATGATAAGACCGTGCTTTTAGCATCGGGAATAATCTCCGAAAGATGCGACGACGTTGTTGAATGCTTTGAACAGAACGGCTTTAAGATAGTCGAAAAGGCAGAGGACAACGGCTGGTGCGCTCTGGCGGTTATGTTGAAATAAGAGAGATATGCAGGGGGAGAGGGTGCCTTTTTGTAAAAAGGCACCCTCTCCCCCTGCACCCCCTCTCCCTTCAAAAACTTCCCGCAAATAAGAGCAAATGGCTTGTTTGCACATAAAATCCGCATTTTATACCCTAAAATCTACCGCTTGGAAAAAACTTCTTTACAAAAACGGAAAAAAATGCTAAAATAATCTTGTAATCAGCAAGGAAGGGGGCAAGGACTTGAAGATAAGAACCGAGATCTCCGAGGACGGACAGGAAGAAATAATAATCCGCTGTCCGCAAAAAACGGACAAAATAAAAAGCATCGAGGCGGCTCTTGAAAGGCTTATCCTGAGTCATCAGGAGATGCTGCTATATCTGTCAGGCACTGAGTACTACGTGCCGACAGAAGAAATACTGTTTTTTGAGTCCTGCGACGGAAAGGTGTACGCGCACACGCGCGAGCGTATGTTTACCTGTGACTCCAAGCTTTTTGAGCTTGAGGGAATTCTGCCGCTCGCCTTTGCGCGAATATCAAAGTCAACTATCGCAAACGTGCTTCTCATATCCTCGCTAAAGCGCGAGGTCGTAGGGAACGGCGAGATAACCTTCAAGGGATGCGCGAAAAAAGCGTATTTCTCGCGCGGATATTACAAGATTTTAAGAGACAAAATAAATGAAATGAGGTTAGGAAAATGAAAGCTTGGAAGATTTTTTGGGGCTTGGGATTTATTCTGCTTGCAGTCGCGCTCATTCTTAACGCAATTGGTATCGTCCCGCCGCTTGAAAGTGTCGTGGGTGAAATATCCTTTATCGCAATCGTGGGAGTATTCCTGCTGGTTTCGTGGATAGTAGAGAGACTGTGCCGCGGTAAGATAAGCGAGATATTTATTCCGCTTGCGTTTATATATATGATAATTGAGAAAAATATAGCGTACGTCTGCGGTCTTGATAATCCCGATATTCTGCATAACGGACTCGTTTTCGGCTGCGCCGCGCTTTTGTGGCTTGGTTTTTCCATTCTTGAGTCGGGCATAAAAAAGAGAAAACGCAAGAAATTCAAGCTTGTACACAAAACCAGCGAATCATCATTGTCCTCGGCTGAAAAATACATAGATGCGTCGGATTTCACAGAGGAATGGTTTGAAAATGACCTCGGTGCGCTTTCGATACATTTTGAAAATGTAGATGAATATCAGGGCGACGGAGTTTTGCACATTGATAACAACCTCGGCGCAACGAAAATATACGTTCCGTCAAGCTGGAGATATATCCACGACATAGACAACAGTCTTGGAGCTGTTAATGCGGATGTTGACGGCGGCGATCCCAACGGCCCACAGCTTATCATCAAGGGCGAGAACAACCTCGGCGCAATTCAGATAGAATATGAGCAATAACAAAAAATCCATCGGTTTATAAACCGATGGATTTTTATTTTACAATTTCACAACCCTGCCGCCAATATTTTGGGCGGTGTTCTCATCGTGTGTGACGAGAATTACCGTTTTGTCAATGGCAAAGTCAAGCAAGAGCTTTAACATTTTGTCTGCTGTGTCCTTGTCAAGAGCAGAGAAGAGCTCGTCAAGTAAAAGTAAGGTCGCGCCCGACTCCTCGGCATAGGCGAGAAATCTTGCAAAGGAGACTCTTTGCGCCATGCCACCCGAAAGCTCGCTTGGGATTTTGTCTGCCGTGTCCAAAAGACCTACCGCATCAAGATACTTATCAGCTAAAGAATAATTCTCCTTTTTTAGTACCGCCGATACGTTCTCTCGGGCGGTTTTCCAAGGTAGCAATCTCGGCTCTTGGAACATATACACCATTTTTTCGTCGCAGATAACACTTCCGCTATCTACAGACTCAAGTCCCGAAAGTACTCGCAAAAGCGTTGTCTTTCCTATACCCGACTCGCCTATGATAGCGAGCTTGTCGCCGTCATTTGCGGACAAAGAAAAATTATCAAGTACGGTCTGCTCGCCGTACTTTTTAGTCACGTTAAAAAATTCTATCATACCGAGCCTCCTATCTTTATTTTTGAAGAGGTCGCTTTTTTTATGACGAAAACAATAAGCTTTTCAATTATAAGGCTTATGATTATCACCGTGAGCGTCCACGCGAAAAGGTCGGTGGTTTCAAGATAAAGCTTGGACTCATATATCTGCTTGCCTATGGCAATTACCGGTAGAGCCAGCACCTCCGCGGCGATTCCCGCCTTCCACGCAAGACCCAAGGACGAGTTCAGCGAGGAAATAAAATATGGAAGCGTTGACGGCGCGTAAATACACCATATTTTTTTCCATCCGCTCATTTTATAGATCCTTGCAAGCTCGATAAGGCTTTTGTCGGTCTCTAAAATTCCCGTTTCGACGTTTGTCCACACGATAGGCAAAACTATCAGCGCGGATATTATCGACGGCAGAATATTTCTGCCCGTCCACAAAAGCAGAAGCACGATAAAAGACGCCACAGGCACTGCCTTTATCACCGTCATAATAGGCGAGATAAAGTCGTGCAAAAGCTTGAATCTTGCGCTTGCGACTGCGACAATAACGCCGAGAATAACTGCCGCAACTGTGCCTATAAGTATTCTCACAAACGAGCGAAGTATTATCTCGTAAAACTCCAGCGTGCGTGCAAGCTCAAAAAGTCTTTTCAGAGTTGTGATCGGAGATGGGAGCAGCAGCGGGTTGCCGACTATCATGGACAAAGCCTGCCACACAAGTACCCAGAAGAGAATTATCAGTACTGTTTTTAGAAATTTTTTAATCATTTGATTTGTAGTAGATGTCCACAGAGGGAACAGAGCCGCCCACCGCCTGAGGATTTATATCGTAAAGTGTCTTGAAAAACAGATCAAGGGCTTGTGCCATATCATCGTCGTCCACATACTTGATATTGCACTTGGGAATAGCTGCTTTTGCCACGTTTTCATTCTCAAAAATGCCTGCCTCAGCAATAAGTTTTGCCGCGTCGGTTGTGTTCTCGTTGACGTAATTTACCGAAGCCTCATACTCCGAGAGAAATTGTTCAACTGCCTCGGGATACTGCTCGATAAATTCAGTTCTTGCAACCACACAACCCTGCACAAGCGAGCCCTCGGGGAATACCTTGTCCCACTCTGCAGTGATGTCGAGTGCGACTGTGAGGGACTTATTTGCGGATTTTGCGATAGTCACCATAGGCTCGGGCAGAACTGCAATATCTACCTGACCTGCGACGATCGCCGTACGGAGATCTGCGGGCTGGGCGTAGGTGTTGTCTACCATGACGTTGACTCCTGCCTCATCGCAAAGTCCCTTGAATATAAACGTGGGGTTCTGCGCAGGACAGTAAACTGTCTTGCCGTCAAGGTCGGAGAGGGTCTTTATATCGGAATTTGCCTCGTTGACAACTACGTAAAGCACGCCGAGTGTGTTTGTAGCAAGTATTTTTATGCCGCCGTTTGTTTTTGCATAAAGATTTGCCGCCGCATTGGTGGGCAGGGCTGCAATATCAAGCTCACCGCTTATAAGCGCGGCTTGAATAAGGCTCGGATCGCTTTCAACCTTGATGTCGTAATCAAGCTCGGTCTTTGATTCCTTCGCATCAGACATAAGCTTTGCCATACCGAAGCCTGTTGTGCCATTGAGAGTAGCTATATTTATTTTTTCGGGCAGTTGTGTGTTGTCGTCGGTGTTATTGCACGAGACCGCCATAAATGACATAACTAATGCCAGCGAGAGCGACAACAAAATTTTTACCATTTTTCTCATTGTGTTCGCATTCCTTTTTTACAAAAAATCATACTGTTCGATACAATTATACGCTCAAAACTATTATTTGTCAATAATCAGATTCTATATAAAAAATTTCAAAAAAATATATACATTTTCAAGTGTTTATGATATAATGAAAATGTATAAGGTGTTTTGGAGGATATTATGACGCTTGTAATTCTTGCCGCAGGCATGGGCTCTCGTTATGGCGGGCTCAAGCAGCTCGACCCTATAACTCAAGATCGGGAATTCATTATAGACTTTTCGGTTTACGACGCAATAAAAGCAGGATTTGATAAAGTTGTTTTCATAATAAAAAAAGAAAATTTTGAGCTTTTTCGAGAGACTGTGGGCGCACGAGTCGAGCCGTTTATAAAGACGGAATACGCCTTTCAGGAAATAGACAATATCCCCATGGGCTTTAGTGTACCCGAGGGCAGAGTCAAGCCGTGGGGAACTGCGCACGCACTGCTTTGCGCCGAGGATGCAATAGGTAATGATAAATTTGCAGTCATAAATGCCGACGATTTTTACGGCAGAGACGCGTTTGTCCGCTTGTCTGAGCATCTTTCGTCAAACCGACCGGATACGGACTTTTGTATGATAGGATATATCCTTAAAAATACCCTGACCGAAAATGGGACGGTGTCACGCGGAGTCTGCACTATGGACGAGGGTGGCTCTCTTGTGGAGATAAACGAAAGAACCGAGGTGCGAATCTGCGGCAACGACGCGGAATACGCCGACGGCGACGGTTGGATATCTCTTCGCGGGGACAGTGTGGTGTCTATGAACTGTTGGGGACTTACACCCGCAGTTTTCCCTTATCTTAAGGTAAAGATGCGTGAGTTTATGGCGGATGACAGCAAAGATCCGCTCAAAAAGGAGATATATCTTCCCATAGCTATTGACTCTATGATGAAGGATAAAGAATGCAGAGTGAACGTTTATACTACCTCGGCGCAGTGGTACGGCGTGACGTACCCTGAGGATAAGCCGCAAGTGGTGGAAAGCATACGCGAGATGATAAACAACGGAGAATATAAAAAAGGACTTTGGAACAAATAAGGAGGAATAAAAATGTCAGTACTTATTACAGGTGGAACGGGCTTTATAGGCTCGCATGCGGTTGTTGAATTTCTTGAGGCTGGATATGACGTGGTTATTGTTGACAATTTTTCAAACAGTAAGCCCGTAGTGCTTGACAGAATAAAAGAGATAACTGGCAAGGACGCAAAGCTCTACGAGGCAGATATTCTTGACAGAGACGCGCTTGACAGAATTTTTGAGGAAAACCCCGAGATCGACAGCTGCATACATTTTGCGGGGCTCAAGGCGGTTGGCGAGTCGGTGCAAAAGCCCCTTGAATATTTTAATAACAACGTGACGGGCACTCTTACGCTCCTTGAGGCTATGAGAGCGCATAACGTAAAGACCATAGTTTTCTCATCGTCCGCAACGGTTTACGGTACTCCCGAGTGCGTACCGATACGCGAGGATGCAAAGGTGGGACATGCGACCAACCCCTACGGCGAGACAAAGATAGTCATAGAGAAGATGCTTGAGTCTCTCTATACCGCAGATAACGAGTGGAATATATCCATTCTGCGCTATTTCAATCCTATCGGCGCGCACAAGAGCGGACTTATTGGTGAGGACCCCAAGGGAATCCCCAATAACCTTTTGCCGTACGTCACAAAGGTCGCTGTTGGCAAGCTTCCCATACTCAATGTGTTCGGCAACGATTACAACACTCACGACGGCACGGGCGTACGTGACTATATACACGTGGTTGACCTTGCAAAAGCTCACCTCTG
>JAZRCL010000051.1:0-45604 GCA_045659745.1 Eubacteriales bacterium | reverse complement strand
GATGATGCTCATGGCAGCACTCGTCGTGATCGTGGTGATGATGCTCATGGCAGCACTCGTCGTGATCGTGGTGATGATGCTCATGGCAGCACTCGTCGTGACCGTGGTGATGCTCGTGACAACACTCATCGTGATCGTGATGGTGATGCTCGTGACAACACTCGTCGTGATCATGGTGGTGATGCTCGTGACAACACTCGTCGTGATCGTGGTGGTGATGCTCGTGACAACACTCGTCGTGATCGTGGTGGTGATGGTGTTCATGCTCAAGCTTTTCAAGCTCTGCGGCAAGAGTGTCCTTGCGCTCCATAGCCTCAAGAAGCTGCGCGCCCGAAAGCTGTCCCCAAGGAGTTGTGACTATAACAGCATTGGGGTTATGCTCGCGGATAAGAGCTACTGATTCATTTATCTTTTTCTCGCTTGCCGTGTCGGTATGGCTGAAGATGATACAGCCCGCATGCTCAACCTGGTCGTTGAAAAACTCGCCAAAGTTCTTCATGTACATCTTGCACTTGTTTGCGTCAACCACAGTCGTAAAGCCGCCAAGCACCGCACCTTCGGTGTCTGCGTTCTGTACTGCCTTAATAACGTCGGAAAGCTTACCTACGCCCGAGGGCTCGATAAGCACTCTGTCGGGGTGATATTCGCTTATAACCTTTTTGAGCGCCTCGGAGAAGTCTCCAACGAGAGAGCAACAGATACAGCCTGAGTTCATCTCGTTTATCTGCACTCCCGCTTCAGCCAAAAATCCGCCGTCAATGCCTATCTCGCCAAACTCGTTTTCAATAAGCACGAGCTTTTCGCCCTTGTAGGCTTCCTCAATAAGCTTTTTTATAAGAGTTGTTTTACCCGCTCCGAGAAATCCGGAGAAAATGTCAATCTTCGTCATTTTGTTTGCCTTTCTGATTTATGTAAACGTTTATTATTTTGTTCCCGTAGAGCCGAATCCACCCTCGCCGCGCACAGTCTTATCCAACTCATCGCACTCGATAAACTCTGCCATATAGTAAGGAACGAACACCATTTGCGCTATTCTGTCGCCGTGCTCAACAATTTGAGGCACGTCTCCCTGATTGTAAAGTGCCACCATAACTTCTCCGCGGTAGTCACTATCAATAACACCGACCTTATTTGCAGGTGCAAGTCCGCGCTTGGTTGCCATTCCACTGCGCGCGAAATTAAGTCCTACAAGTCCCTCGGGAATAGCGAAAGCAAGACCTGTGTGAATGAGCTTGGTCTCACCTGGAGCGATGGTCACGGGTTCGTCAAGAAGAGCATAAATGTCTGCTCCTGCAGAAAATTCCGTTCCGTATGTTGGAATAATAGCTTTATCCGAAAGCTTTTTTACTTTAACAGTCGTTTTCATAGAGTGATCCTCTCTTAAAATACAAATATACATGATAATTATAACAATAAATAATTAACGCAAAGTTAATAAAACAAATTTTCGGGAATATTTCTCAAATATATTCCATATTATTTATCAAGGTAAGGCTTGTACAATTGAGTAAAATAGACAGTCTTTTGCACGCACATATAAATATTTACAAAGTTGGACTTGACAAAACATCGAAAGAGGTGTAAAATAACTGTACCAAAGCGATTTTTGGATACCGAGGCAGAAAGGAGCGTGTTTTGGTTGGATATTAAGTTTTCAGTAGGACTTGAGTACGTCAAGGACAGTCAGACCACCGTGCTTGTAAACGGCATAGGCTTTTGCACAGACACAAATATCGTAATACCGGACAAGCTTCCCGACGGCAGAATCGTCGTAGGTGTATCTGAAAAGGCTTTCTTCAGATGCGACGGAATTGAGTCTATAAATCTCCCTGCTACCGTAAACACTATTGGCGCTTATGCGTTTGCTTGGTGCTCCGACCTCGAGAGCATTATCGCTCCCGGCGTGGTATTTATTGAGGAACGCGCATTTATGGGTTGTAAGAAGCTATCTCGCATTTCCCTTTCAAAGCGTCTTGAGTCCATTGAGGATAAAGCGTTTTCCTACTGCATAGCTATCAGAGATATAATTCTTCCCGACAGCTTGTTTTTTATGGGAACGGGTGTATTTGAGGGATGCAAAAATCTTGAGAGCGCAACACTCCCCGCAAGACTTCGCGAGATAAGCAATAGCACGTTTAATGCTTGTATGAATCTCAAGCGAGTGGTTCTACCCGCAAATCTTAAGTATATCGACGAGTATGCCTTTGCTTACTGCATTTCCCTTGAGGGTATGCGACTCAGTCGTGCGGTTATAGTCAACTCGGCTGCTTTTTATGAAAGCGGATTTAACTTTGAACAATTCAAGGTATCCTGATATATCAGATATTCACTCCCCCTTGTGTTTACAAGGGGGAGTTTTTATTTTACTCTTGAGTTTTTTATTTTGTGGCTAAAAGACGAAATTTCATGAATATTGTATGAAAATAGTATTTATGCTATTGCAAAGGCAATAAAAATATGGTATAATGTTATTATTAATGCTATACCAAAAATATGTTAAAGTTATGGAGGACGTTATGAAAAGATTCCTGAAGTATACCGTAGCCACGCTGTTGGTAGTTTTTCTTCTTATCGGAAGCATAATTCCGATATTTGCATCCACACAGCCCTCGTCTTATTCAAAGGATTACAACTCCGGTCAAAGAGATGTTATTTGCACCTCGCTTGTCGGAACAAGCGCTGCAGATTATTATTCAGGTAGCTATACCTACGACAATCTCTCAAGCCTTTCGTCGTCATCGTTATACTCCTCCCTCCAAACTCTTATGAGGTCTACTCATACATACGTATCATCTTACGATGACTGTCATTTTAAAGCTAACCGTACAGACTGTGAAAACGGAGATCAGAGAGTGTCTCTTATCTACACAAGCTACAGCGCAACTATGAATCAGTGGAACGGTTGGAACCGCGAGCACGTTTGGCCTAAATCCCTCGGTGGCAATTCAACAAAGGGCGGCGGCGCGGATCTGCACCATATACGTCCATCTGATGCTTCGGTCAATAGCTCCAGAGGTAATAAAAAATACGGAAATTCGAATGGCGGAACAGAAAAATACGGTTCTAATCCCGCAAGCGGATATCTTGGAGGAACATACAACTCCACATATTTTGAGCCCCTTGATAACGTTAAGGGTGACGTTGCAAGAATCTGTCTGTACGTTTACGTAAGATGGGGATCAGATTGGGGCGCAACCAGTATCACAAAGGTGTTTGAAAGTGTTGACGTTCTTCTTGCATGGTGCGAGCTTGACCCTGTTGACACCTGGGAAATGGGACGTAATGAGGTCGTTCAGAACATTCAGGGTAACAGAAACGTATTTATCGACTATCCCGAGCTTGCATGGACACTTTTCGGCGAGGAAGTTCCCGATGATATGGTGACACCCTCCGGTGAGGCTATGAGCAACGGCTCTACAACACCCACGCAAAAGCCCTCGACAGATCCTACCGAAAAACCCTCTGAAACTCCTACGGAAAAGCCTACAGAAAAGCCCACCGAAAAGCCTACGGATACTAACTACGGAACTCTCCAGTCTCCCCTTACTACAAGCGAGGCTGTCGCTGCCAACGCAAATCTTGCAGAGGGGCAGACCTCAACTAACCCCTTCTATGTAAGTGGCACAGTAACGTCTATCGGTCAGACGGGCAGCTATTATAAAGAGGTACATATCAGCGACGGTAAAACTGATTTCCTCATTTACACGATAAATATGAGTAATGGAATCACCGGATTTAAGGTTGGAGATAAAATTACTGCGCATGGATATATTAAAAACTACTATGGAACCATAGAAATGGCTACCAACAACGACAAAGGAGTTTACGTACAGTGCGTAGCAGTAGAAACTCCTACAACCCCCACTGAAAAGCCTACGGAGACTCCCACAGAGACTCCCACAACCACTCCTACGGAAACGCCCACAGAAACTCCGACCGAAACACCCACAAATACTCCCACAGAAGCCCCTACAGAAACTCCTACAGAAAAGCCTACAACTCCCTGCACCCATGAAAACACTGTTATCTCGGGTGCTAAGCCCAGTTGTACAGAAGACGGATATAGTGGAGATAAGGTTTGTGCGGATTGCGGAAAGATGCTCGTGGTCGGTACTGCCCTCCCTGTTTCAGGTCACAGCTTTGGAGATCCCGAGATAATAGTACCCGCAACCGAGGATAGCGCCGGAATTTCAAAGAGTATATGTGAGGTCTGCGGCGAGGAGCAGTTGGATTCAATTCCCAAGCTCGGCTCGGACAGCGGTTCAAATAACGATTCGGATATCAACACCGAAGAAAATAGCGGCGCAACAAACCCGCCTGATCAAACAAACGGCGGCTGCGAATCGACCGTAAGCATTTCCCTTATCGGACTTGTCACCGCTATTGCGGCAGGCGTTGTTCTTTCCAAAAAGAAAAGATAAAACAGAATAAACAACAAAAAATCCTGTGTTTAAAACACAGGATTTTTTGTTGTAAGGCTTCTGATAAACCAAATCAGAAAAATGATATCTGATCTGTTTCGTCAAGACCCTCAAGAACTCCGTTGGTACGAAGCACATCTATAACAGATTTAGTCAGACGTGCGCGTATCTGCAAATCCTCTACCGAGAAGAAGGGTTCATCGTTGCGCGCCGCAACTATATTTGCCGCGGCGTTCTCACCAAGACCGCTGAGCGCGGAGAAAGGCATTCTTATCTTTCCATCCTCAGGCTCAAATGCGGATGCGTCGGATTTTTTGATATTTATCGGTAAGAATTTAATTCCTCTTGCAAATATTTCGTTGACAAGGTGAAGCACGGGCAGGCTTTGGATTTCCTTAGGTGTCACCTCTTTCTTTTCCTTTACACGTTTGTCTATATCCCTTATGGTCTCGACGACCTTGCGCTTACCGCCCATAACTATTGCGGCGTCAAATCCGCCGGGGGCAACGGTAAGCATAGCGCAGTAGAATGCGAGTGGCTTATGTACCTTGTACCAGCCAAGACGTATCGCGGACATAACGTATGCCGCCGCGTGCGCCTTCGGGAACATGTACTTGATCTTTTTGCACGAGCCTATATACCACTCGGGAACGTTTGCCTCACGCATTTCCGTCTCCCATTCGGGTGTGAGTCCTTTTCCCTTTCGGACGGACTCCATTATCTTGAAGGCGTGGGATTTTTCAACGCCGTAGGCAATCAAGTCGTTCATTATGTTATCACGACATCCTATAACGTGTGAAATATCGCATATGCCTTGATTTATAAGGTCTTGCGCATTACCCGTCCATACGTCGGTTCCGTGGGAAAGTCCCGAAATCTGAAGCAGGTCTGAGAAGGACTTTGGCTTTGCCTCCTCAACCATTTTGATAACGAAACGCGTACCGAACTCGGGGAGTCCAAACGTGCCGATATTGCAATCAATATCCTCGGGGCTTATGCCGAGCGGCTTTGTGGACAAAAACAGTCCGTAAACGTCGGGATCATTCATAGGAACGTCCATTACGCTCGTGTTTGAATACTTTTCAAGATACTTATACTTGGTCGGAATATCGTGTCCGAGCTCGTCAAGCTTGAGAAGCGTGTCGTGAAGATATTCAAACGTAAAGTGCGTTGTAACGATATCCGACGTGGGATCGTCTGCAGGATGCTGAACGGGACAGAAATCGTATATCTCGTATTCCTTGGGAACAACGACAATACCGCCCGGGTGCTGACCCGTGCTCCTCTTTACACCCACGCAACAGGACACCATACGATTTACCTCTGCTCGGGAAATGCTTACTCCCTTATCCTCAAGGTATTTCTGTATATATCCGTAAGCAGTCTTATCCGCGAGAGTTCCAATAGTTCCCGCGCGGAACACGTTCTCCGCTCCGAACAGTTCTTCGGTGTATTTATGCACCTTTCCCTGCACCTCACCCGAGAAGTTAAGGTCTATATCGGGGGACTTGTCACCGTAGAATCCAAGGAAGGTCTCAAAGGGTATGTTGTGACCGTCGGCGTGAAGCTTTTTACCGCAGCGAGGACACATTTTGTCGGGCAAGTCAAAGCCCGAGCCTGCGCCCATGGGGTTTGAAAAGTCGTTATACTGGCACTCGGAGCACCAATAATGCGCGGGCAGAGGGTTTACCTCGGAAATTCCCGCCATCGACGCTACGAATGACGAGCCCACCGAGCCTCGCGAGCCTACAAGATACCCTTGACTTTCGCTATACCATACAAGCTTTTGCGCTATCATATAAAGCACGGCAAAACCGTTCTTTATAATAGAGGTAAGCTCCTTGTCAAGTCTCTGCGCAACTATTTCGGGGAGCGGGTCTCCGTACATAGACTTTGCCCTCTCATAGCAGATACGCTGAAGATCATCCTCTGCTCCCTCCATGTTCGGTGTAAACGTACCCTTGGGGAACGGACGGATGTCGGCATCTATCATATCGTTGATAAGATTGGTATTTTTGACTACGACCTCGTAAGCCTTATCCTCGCCAAGATATGAGAACTCCTCAAGCATTTCCTCTGTCGTGCGGAAATACAGCTGGCTTTCGGTATCATAGTCCGAATATTTCTGACCCGCAAGGAGTATCTGGCGGTATATCTCATCCTCAAGGTTCATAAAGTGCGCGTCGCAGGTAGCGACTACGGGCTTGTTGTATTTTTCTCCAAGCTCAACTATTTTGCGGTTGAAATTCTTGAGGTCCTCCTCGTCTCTCGCTTTACCCTTTGCAATAAGGAACCGGTTGTTGGAGATGGGCTGAATTTCAAGATAATCATAGAAATTGACTATTTCCTCAATTTCGGATTCGGGCTTGTTTTCGAGTATAGCCATAAAGAGCTCACCCGCCTCACACGCAGAGCCAATTATAAGTCCCTCTCTGTGCGCTTCAAGCTCAGTCTTTGGAATACGCGGTCTCTTTTTAAAGTATTTGAGATTACTGTAAGAGATAAGCTTATAGAGATTTTTAAGACCCGCCTTGTTTTTTACAAGTACTATCTGGTGATAGGTGTCACCCTTAAGCGGGTCGGCATTTGCGTTCATGTCCTTTGACAGATAGGTGAAGTTTGCAATATCCCTATCACGCATCTGCTTTGTCATCTTAAAGTATATCTTCGCGAGAATGTCCGCGTCGTCACACGCTCTATGGTGGTGGAATTCTTCAAGATTGTAGTGCTTTGCAACTATATCAAGCTTGTGCTTTTTTAGATCGGGGTTAAGGAATCTTGAGAGCGCAAGTGTATCAAGATATGGATAGTCAAATTCCATTCCATATCTCTGCGCGGCGGCTCTTATAAATCCCGTATCAAAGTTTGCGTTGTGCGCAATAAGCAATGGCTTGTGTGAGGGATTTGTATTATGTATGAACTCAAAGAAGAGTCTTAACGCCTCGTCGCAGCGCGGCGCGTCCTTGACCATTTCGTTGGTGATGGACGTAAGCTCAGTGATCTCGGCAGATATCTCCATTTCCGGATTGACGAAAATATCAAATGAGTCTATTATCTTGCCGTCTCTTATTTTTACCGCTCCAATTTCTGTGATTCTGTCATTTTGCGCGGAAAGGCCCGTGGTTTCAATATCAAATACGATAGCTTCGGCGTCAAATGACTCGTTGAATTTACCGTATATAGCAGACGCGGTATTATTTACAAAGTATGCCTCCATACCGTAAATGACCTTCTGACCTATCTTCTCGCTGGTCAACATTGCCTGCTGATAGCCCTGAACGTTTCCGTGGTCGGTAATAGCTACTGCGGGGTGTCCCCAAGCCTTTGCCTGCTTAACTACATCGTCTGGGTGGATGAGTGCGTCCATAAAGGACATATTTGTATGAAGATGCAGCTCGACTCTCTTAACGGGCGCATTATCCGTACGCGGTATTTTCTTTATCTTGGCCGCGCTGCTGAAAAAGAACTGAAAATCAAGTCCCTCCGTTCTGTCCTTACGGGTCTCTTTCTTCGCATATCCATAAAGAGCTACGACCGCGCCATCCTTGATTCCCGAGCAAACCGTATCAACGTCCTCGGAAACAAGTGAGAAGCATTTGACCTCAATAGAGGAATTTCCGTCAAACACAGCAAACGTGATATTGTATTTGTCACCCGCACGGTTAAGCTCCTTGGTAAAGCCCGAAACAGTACCGATTACAACTATATTTCTCTGCGGTCTTGTGATAGAAGCAATGGACACTGGCTGAATTGTGAACGCGTCTCCGTAAAAGTATTCAGGAGATGATATATCAAATTTAGCGTGACCTATCTTACAGATACCGTCTTCAATTACTGGCGTGGCGTCGCCCTTGAATATTGAAGCTACTCTTGGCAAGGTCTGCTCTGCCGCTACGGCTTGTCCCGTAGGCTGCTCTGCACGTCTTGCCTCACTCAGTACTGCTTCCTTGCTCATTTTCTCGTCAAATTCACGGATAGCCTGCTCAAGAGAGTTGTTGCTCATAAGAAAGCTCATATCGTCCGAGTGGATAATATTTACTTTGATATTCAATCCAAACTCCGAGCGAATTATTCCCTGCATAATCTCGGGTGTTCTCGCGTCAAGAAGCAATGAAACACCGTCCACAGAGAAAGGTATCTCTATCGTGAGTGTGGAATTTTCAAGATTAAATCTGTATTTTGAGAAAAAGCCCTTGGCTACTATTCCTATGGTTTCGGTCTCACGCAGAAGCTCAGGAATATAATTCTCCCCAAAAAGCTCCGACGGATAATGCACAAACAGAGTCATTCTGTTGAGTCCGTATGCTTTTTCTATTTCTCTTTCTATTTGGTACAGCTCGTCCTTTTTTACTATGCGCGGAAAGCTGACGTGCGCCTGAAGCAGTCTGTTTTCCTTGTCCGCCTGTACCTTTATGTCCGTTGCAGTCTCAAGTATGTCTCTCTTGTCACCGTCGGGCTTGTATTTATAAAAAATCTCTAAAAAAGTCTTACTCATTTTAGGCTCTTTCTTTTATTTCCTTTATCTTTTCAATAAGCGTGCTTATAATTTCTTCCTCTTTTATCTTGCCAAGAATCTCTCCGCGGGAAATAAGCAGCGCCTCACCGACACCGCCCGCTATTCCTATGTCAGCCTCTCTCGCCTCGCCCGGTCCGTTTACGATACATCCCATAAGTGCGACCTTTATGGGATAGTCGAGAAGTCCCTCGGCTCTTGCCGCATCCTCAAAGCGTTTCGCAAGACTTATAAGGTCTATTTTAGTGCGTCCGCAGGTGGGACAGCTCACGATATTCATACCGCATTGACCTTCAACGCTCAATGCGCTGAGTATATCTCTCGCAGCGGCAATCTCGCGCACAGGGTCTGCGGTGAGAGACACGCGGAAGGTATCTCCTATACCGTCACACAAAAGCGAGCCTATACCCGCTGCGCTCTTGATGATGCCCATTCTTTCGCTTCCTGCCTCGGTGACTCCGAGATGTATGGGATAGTCACATCTCTCGGCAACGAGTCTGTTTGCCTCTATCATTTCCGAAACACCAGAAGCTTTTATGGAGATTACGGTATTGTAGAAATCATATTTTTCAAGCAAAGACGCGTGATAAAATGCACTCTCGCAAAGTGCCGCAGGCGTAGGTCCGCCGTACTTTGCTAAAATATGCTTTTCAACAGAGCCGCTGTTAACTCCTATTCTTATAGGGATATTCTTCTCGCGGCATATTTTTGCAACCTCAAAGACTCTGCTGTAGTCTCCAATATTGCCTGGGTTTATTCTTATCTTGTCAACACCGTATTCTGCCGATTTGATAGCCGCCTTGTAGTCAAAATGAATATCCGCTACTATGGGGGTGTCTATACCGCTTTCCTTTATGTATCTGACGGTCTCTGCCGCCTCGACGTCAGGCACGGTAATTCTTACTATATCACAGCCTGCACATGCAAGCTCCTTTATCTGATCAAGGGTCGCCTTTGCATCCTTTGTATCGGTATTCGTCATGGACTGAATAGCTATTTTGTTATTGCCGCCAATGGCTATTTTGCCGATTTTGACCTCGCGGGTCTTTCGTCTGATGCTGTTATAGTTCATATGCTTCCCTCCTTTTTTCTTCCTTATTTGACACGTGTAGGCGTGAAACTTTCCTCAAAATTTCACGCCTTACGCTTAAACTTAAAATAGTGTAAATATATCCTTTATCATTACGAACACCGCAAGTCCCATAAGAAGCATAAGACCGACGGTATTTATTGCCTGCTCAACTTCTTTTTTGACGGGCTTTCTGAAAATTCCCTCATAAGCGAGGAACAAAACTCTTCCTCCGTCAAGCGCAGGAAAAGGTATAAGATTGAATACTCCAAGATTTATAGTAATAAAGCTGAACAGATACAGCACGGAATAAAATCCGTTCTGTGTTGCCTGACCGACCACCTCGGAGACTCCGACAGGGCCCGAGAGCGCGTCAACTCCGTATCTGCCTCCGATAAGATCAACAATACTGTCAACTATCATTTTGACCATGCTGACGGAACGGAAAAAGGCGTGCTTTATTATGTTGCCAAAGGTCACCTCGTCACGATAGACCCTAAAATCTATACTTCCCATCTTAACGCCCTGCGTCTCAAACACAGGAAATGTCACGTCCTCAAGAACTATCTGCTCTCCATTTCTCACTACCGTAAGATCAAGGGGATCGTAGCCCTGATTTGTTATCTCGTAGTCAAGCTCGTTGCCCGTATGAACGTAAACATTATTGACCTTGATGATTTTGTCTCCGCTAATAAGAGGATTTTCGCATTTGTCAGAAATGGATTCATTTACTTCGTTGTAGGATATTACGTTTGACGGAAGCTGATTTTGCGCGCCGTCAATTCCCACAAGTATGCACACGCAAAGAAATCCCAAAAGAAGATTCATCGCAGGTCCTGCGAGGGTTATGATAAGTCTCTGCCAGACCTTTTTATTGCAGAACGCGTTTTTATCCTTGGATGCCTTATCCTCACCCGCCATACTGACGTATCCGCCGATTGGAAGAGCTCTTATGCTGAATACAGTCTTTTCATTTTCAGCGTTCTCTGCACTCTCAGCGTCCTCATCATCCTCAGGAGTAGATTCGTCTGCAATAGGCTCCGCGTCACTCTCGAGAGTCTTGCCATCTCTTGTGAACGAAGGCGAAAGCTCAAAAGGAAGATTATCCTCACCCTTTTTGTTTTTCTTTTTAGTTGTATATATAGCGGGTCCCATTCCGACCGAAAACTCAAGAACAGTGACACCGAAAAGCTTTGCGAACAGAAAATGTCCCAGCTCGTGAATCACTACCATTACGCTAAGCAATAGCAGTGTGAGTAAGAGGTAAACAAAAGGCATTGAATTTATACCACCTATGATTATCAGTTATATATTTTAGAGTTAGCTATGCGTCTTGCCTCTGCAGACACAGACATAATACCCTCAAGGTCGTGTATATCCTTAGCATATCGCATATTCTCAACTGTATGCTCAACCACCTCGGATATCTCAAGATAGGATATTTTTTTCTCAAGGAATGCCGCAACGGCCTCCTCGTTTGCCGCGTTGAGCGCGGCGGGTACTCCTCCGCCAAACCTTATGGAGTCAAAGGCTATGCGCAAAAGCGGAAAAATATCGGCGTCGGGCTTATCGAAAGAAAGCTTCCCTACCTTGAATAAATCAAGCTCCTCGGTAGGTCCTTCGAGTCTGTTGGGATGAGTCAACGCGTACTGCACGCAATGTCTCATATCAGGCAGAGAAAGCTGCGCGATAACGCTGTTATCAATATACTCCACTGCCGAGTGAATTATGCTCTCTCGGTGTACCGTGACTTGAATCTGATCGGGCGTTACACCAAACAAATGAACCGCCTCGATAACCTCAAAGCCTTTATTCATAAGTGTTGAACTGTCAATAGTTATTTTTGCGCCCATTTTCCACGTAGGGTGAGCTAATGCGCGCTCTAACGTGATTTCTGCAAGCTGCTCCTTGGTGTATCCAAAGAACGGACCGCCCGACGCGGTAAGAATTATCTTTTTTATCTCCTGCGGCTTGCCTGAGCGCAAGCACTGAAATATCGCGCAATGCTCACTGTCCACAGGAAGAATGTCATGTCCTGACATCTTTGCCAATGGCATTACGATCTCGCCGCCCGCAACAAGAGATTCTTTATTTGCAAGGGCAAGCTTCTTGCCCGCTTTAAGTGTGGCAACAGTCGGTAAAAGTCCCGCCTCACCCACTATTGAGTTTTCTACTATCTGCCCAGCCTCATTGTCGGTACCGATACTATTTATCATTTCGCAGATACCCTCTGTGCCTGCATATACCTTAACATTTGTGTCGGCAAGTCTGACCTTCAAATCAGCGGCTGCAGTCTCGTCGCTCATGGCGCACGCGCGAACACCAAATGCACGCGCCTGTTCCTCTACTCTCTTTGAATTTTTATGAGCCGAGATAGCATTCACACTCACACCGAGCTTTTGCGCTACGTCTATAGCCTGCTCGCCGACAGAGCCTGTTGATCCAAGCACTATCATATCGGGATATTTGTAATTTTGCAAAAGCTTCAGTCCTTTCCGTGTGGATTTTTATACTAAAAGATTAAAATAAGTACAAATGAAAGTAAGCACTACGCACACCGCCATAACGGAGTCAAATCTGTCAAGTATTCCTCCGTGACCGGGGAATATTTTTCCGTAGTCCTTAATGCCGTAATGACGCTTGATAAGCGACATTACAAGGTCTCCAAGCTGGGATACAATAGACAAAAGCAATCCGCTTATTCCAAGCATAAGATAGTTCGCCTCGATAGTTCCGTTAGGATTAAAGAGCTTTACAATAACAACTCCAAATATTATGGTTGCCGCAATACAGAACACTGTTCCGCCAATAGCACCTTCAATTGTCTTTTTTGGGCTCACCTCGGGTATGAGCTTATGCTTGCCGAAGAGCCATCCTGTAAAGTATGCGAATATATCCGTGATCCACGCGCATATAAACACGAGCAAATATATGTACTTACCGTATTCGATATCGTCGTGGAGATACATTATGCCTATAAATGCGAATATGATATAAAAGCATCCCGCAAAGGCGAGTCCAAGATCTGTGACGGATACCCTTTTGTGCTGGAATACCGAAACTCCAAGCATATATACGATTATGACACCCGCAAGACAAAGCGCCAGAGTGGTAAACGTCTCAGGCATAATAAGTCTTTTCGCAATAGGCAAAACAAGGGCCGCCGCATATACGGGGAGTGTAAGCCAGATATTATTCTTAAATCCCGTGCACGAGAACATCTCGTAGCAACCGAGAAACGCGCATACAGCAACCAATGATGCAAAAAGCATAGTGTCCGAAAAAATAATTGCGGGCACGAAAACACAAAGCGCGAGTATTGAGGTAATAATTCTTTTTAACATAATTTTACTCCGTGTGAAAAATTGCAAGCTTAATTATTTGGCGCTTTTGTCAAGACCGCCAAATCTTCTGTTTCTCGAACAGAATGACCTTACAGCATTATTTACGTCGTTGTCTGAAAGGTCGGGCCAGAGTGTGTCGGTAAAATAAAACTCTGCGTACGCCGCCTGCCATAACAGAAAGTTGGATATTCGCAAGTCTCCACCCGTTCTGACTACCAGGTCAAGCTCGGGCGAGCCGCTTGTGTAGAGATGCGACGTTATATCATCCTCTGTAATTTGGTTTTTTCCTTCTGACGCCAGTTGATTGAACGCATTTGTTATCTCGGCTCTTGAGCCGTAATTCAAGGCTACGTTTACTCTGAATGGTCTTCCGTCCGTCTCTTTTTCCGCCTTTTCCATCTTCTTTTTAAGTTTGTCGCTCAAGGGGGTTCTGTCTCCTATGAACTTTACGCAAGCCGCCTCGGGATACTTTCCGTCAAGATAAGTCTCAAGAAGCTTCATGATGGAATCCACCTCCTTTTGAGGTCTTTTCCAATTTTCCGTAGAAAAAGCATAGACGGTGACACACTCAAGACCAAGATCGCAGCAATGAGATATAACTTGCTTGAACGTCTCGGTGCCATGCTTGTGACCGTATTCGCGCGGCATACCGCGCTTTTGCGCCCAACGGCCGTTCCCGTCCATTATGAACGCCACATGCTTCAGCCCACTGTCAATAACAGCTTGTCTTAGCTGCTTTGTTTCCTCGCTGATTTTAGCCATAGATCATAATCTCCCCATGCTTCAAAATTAAAGCGGGAGTGTTTTAACTCCCGCTGTCAATTTAGTCGGTATGTTTGTGCTGCGCTCAAACATTCGGATTAAACCGTAAGAATATCCTTTTCCTTCTTCGCGGTAAGCGTATCAATATTCTTGATGTACTTGTCGGTAAGATCCTGAACTGCTTTTTCAGCATTCTTTACGTCGTCCTCGGTGAGAAGATTGTCCTTCTTCTGCTTTTTGATCTCGTCGTTTGCAGTTCTTCTAAGGTTTCTAACTGCAACCTTTGCATCCTCACCCATTTTCTGAACCTGCTTTGCAAGGTCACGACGGCGCTCCTCGGTAAGCTGAGGGAATACAAGGCGGATAACCTTACCGTCGTTGGAGGGTGTAATGCCGATATCCGACATAAGTATTGCCTTTTCCATAGCTTTAAGTGTGCTTGCATCATAGGGGGTTATAACGAGAGTCTTTGCGTCTGCCACGGATACGCCTGCCATAGACGTGATTTCTGTAGGCGAGCCCCAATAGTCAAACGTAACGCGGTTAAGTACTGCAGGGTTTGCCTGGCTTGCTCGGATAGACGAAAGATTTTCTTCATAAGAAGCGATAGATTTCTGCATTTTTGTTTCGATGTCTTTAGTATTGTATCCCATAGTAATTCCCTTTCTCTGTATATGATTATGATAAAATGTCTGTTATTTATGCATTTTTGTTCCGACAGATCTACCCATAATAATTTCGTAGATGTTGTCGGGATTTGAAAGTCCGAACGCGAACGAGGTAATGTCGTTATCATTGCAGAATGAAACTGCTGTCATATCGAACGCACGGAGATTTTTCTCCAGAATTTCGGAATAAGTAATGTCCTCTATTTTCTTAGCTGTGGGGTCTGTCTTGGGGTCGGCGGTATAGACACCGTCAACGTTCTTTGCCATAAGCACTGCGTCGGCTCCGATCTCTGCCGCGCGTACTACTGCAGGGGTGTCCGTTGAGAAGAACGGAACTCCCGAGCCGCCCGCAAGAATAACTACCTTGCCTGCACAAAGAAGATCGTTTGCATCTCTCTGTGTATAGAAATCAGCAAAGGTATTCATCTCTACCGATGAAAGCACTCTCGCGTCCATTCCAGCTCTCAAGAACGTATCCTGAAGCGCCAACGCGTTTATAACCGTTGCAAGCATACCCATGTGGTCGCCGCGGCATCTCGATATGGCAGTTCCCTTTGCGCCTCTCCAGATATTGCCTGCGCCGACGATAACTGCAACCTGCACGCCCTCGTCAACACATTTTTTTATAACCGACGCGACCTTGTCCATAAAGCCAAAGTCGTAAAGCTCGCCCTTGTTATTCTCGTGAGCAAGCGCCTCGCCCGAAATTTTTATCAGAACTCTCTTATAAACGGGACATCCCATAGCTGAAAACTCCTTAAAATTATATTCTTTAATCTATTATACTACTAATTATAATATTAGTAAACAATATTTTGTAAACATTTGTTAACTCTGCGGCAAAATACGGATTTTTTTGTCGCAGAGTTAAATTTTGAAATTTATCTTCTCTTTTCAGCGATCTCACAAAGAAGCTCTGAAATGAACGCATCAACGCTCATTACGCCCTTCTCGCCTTCCTTACGCGAACGAACGGCAACAGTGTTTGCCTCGACCTCCTTAGCGCCTACAACTACCATGTAAGGCACCTTTTCAAGCTGAGCGTTACGGAGCTTGTAGCCTATGGTCTCGTTGCGGCGGTCAACCTCAACTCTTACGCCGAGATTTGTGAGCTTTCTTGCGATCTCGTCACAGTAAGCCACCTGCTCGTCACCGATGGGAAGCATCTTGACCTGAACGGGAGCCATCCACGTGGGAAGCGCGCCTGCGTATCTTTCGATAAGGTATGCAAGCGTACGCTCGTAGCAACCGAGCGAGGTACGGTGAATGATATAAGGAGTTTTCATTGTATTATCGGAATCAACGTATTCCATTCCGAACTTCTGTGCAAGAAGCATATCTATCTGGATTGTGACTATTGTATCTTCCTTGCCGAATACGTTCTTGTACTGAATGTCAAGCTTAGGTCCGTAGAACGCCGCTTCATCAATACCTACCTCGTATTCAACCTCGAGCTTATCAAGAATGTCCTTCATTACAGACTGCGCGTGCTCCCACTGTTCAGGGGTACCCTCGTACTTGATACCTGCTCTTGCAGGATCTCACTGTGAGAAGCGGAATGTACAGTTCTCAAGCATACCTACGGTGTCAAGAACGTACTTTGCAAGCTCAAGACAGCCACGGAATTCTTCCTCAAGCTGCTCGGGACGGAGAATGAGGTGTCCCTCGGAGATTGTGAACTGACGCACACGGATAAGACCGTGCATCTCGCCGCTGTCCTCGTTTCTGAACAGAGTCGAGGTCTCGCCAAGTCTCATAGGAAGGTCTCTGTAAGAACGCTTCTTGTTAAGGAATACCTGATACTGGAAAGGGCAAGTCATAGGACGGAGTGCAAAGCATTCCTTTGTCTCGTCGTCAGGGTCACCGAGAATGAACATGCCGTCGCGGTAGTGATCCCAGTGTCCCGAAATTCTGTAAAGATCGCGCTTTGCCATGAGGGGCGTCTTTGTGAGAAGGTAGCCTCTCTTCTGCTCCTCGTCCTCTATCCAACGCTGAAGCGTCTGTATAACTCTCGCGCCCTTGGGCATAAGAATGGGAAGTCCCTGACCGATTGTGTCAACCGTAGTGAAATATTCAAGCTCACGGCCTACCTTGTTGTGGTCACGCTTTCTTGCTTCCTCAAGTGCCGCAACGTATGCGTTAAGCTGATCCTTTGCGGGGAAAGCAAGTCCGTAGACTCTCTGGAGCATCTTATTGTTCTGATCGCCCTTCCAATATGCGCCTGTGCACTGAGTGAGCTTTATCGCCTTTACAGCGCCCGTTGCAAACAGATGCGCGCCTGCGCAGAGGTCAACAAACTCGCCCTGACGGTAGAAGCTGATAACCGCATCCTCGGGAAGCTCTTCTATAAGCTGTACCTTGTAGGGCTCTTCTCTTTCCTGCATAAGCTTTATAGCCTCAACTCTTGGAAGCTCAAAGCGTTCTATTTTAAGGTTTTCCTTAACTATCTTTTTCATCTCGTCCTCGATCTTTTTGAGAATGTCAGGAGAGAAGGAAATGTCGCTGTCAAAGTCATAATAGAAGCTATCGTCAAGTGCGGGACCTATTGTGAGTTTTGTCTGGGGATAAAGTCTCTTAACCGCCTGCGCAAGAATATGAGCGGCGGTGTGTCTGAATACGTGCGCACCCTCTTTATCTGCAAAAGTGAGAAGCTGAACGTCGGCATCCGTATCTATAACGTGCGAAAGCTCGGTCACATGACCGTTGACGCTTGCCGCGAGAACACTTCTCTCTACCATTCCGAACACTTCCCTTGCGGCATCATAGACCGTTATGGGAGCATCAGACTCGTAAATTTTTTCTCCAAAATTAATCTTCATTTGTGTGATCCTTTCTATGTTTGAAAAATTATTTATAAATTTAGCTAACGCTTTATTATACTGTTTTTGCGGAACACATTTTTCGCAAAAAATAACGCCCCCGACACAAACGTGTCCGGGGTGCGTTTTTACGCACGGTTCCACCCGAGCTTTTTACTTCATTGGATATTAAATTCAAGCAAAAGCGGTACTGTCGCAAAAGCGCATAGGAAACTCTCACCAACCGTTTCTTCTCTGTGTATGTCTATCTGCGAAGCGTGTTTTTTGCTACATGATATTTATATTTTTTTCTGCTTATTCATGTTATAAGCCGAATTGGGATTCACAAGCTCTCTCCAATCAAGATCTCCTCTGTCGAGCGCCATAACAATAACCTCGGCAGTGGCAATATTGGTAGCCACGGGAACGTTGTATCTATCGCACATAAGAAGGAGATCCTTCTCTATCTTGTCGTGCTCGGAGTACTCACTTGACGCGCGTGTGTCGCGGAAATAAATGAGAACGTCTATTTCGTTATATGCAACCCTGGAGGTTATCTGCTCCTCGCCGCCCTGTCCACTGAAAAGCTTTTCAATGTTAAGGCCTGTTGCTTCAGATATATATTTCGCCGTAATACCGGTAGCGCAGATATTGTGCTTACTGAGTATTCCGCAATACGCAATGCAAAACTGTGTTATAAGTTCTTTTTTAGTATCGTGGGCTATGATTGCTATTTCCATACTGCATCCCCCTTGTCTGATCATGGATTAAGTATTAAAATTTTTTTCGACTGTTTATTTTCCGAAAACAAACAGTACCCTACAATAAAATGATTTACTGTATCATTATAGCACAACTCTCTTTATTTGTCAATCATATCCACAATATTTTTATGGTATTTTTTGTTTTTGTGTATTTTATGTATATGAAATCGGCAGATTTTGTGATATAATATCTATAATGGATTTATTTCATCAAAATTCAAGGAAAAGAGGTTTACGAAAATGGTTAACCAACAGATCTCGGCGCTCCGCGCTCTCGATCCCGAAGTAGCCAACGCTATCCAGGCAGAATACGACCGTGAAAGATGCGGAATAGAGCTTATCGCTTCCGAGAACTTTGTTTCCGAGGCAGTTCTTCTCGCCGCAGGAAGCATTATGACAAACAAGTATGCAGAGGGCTATTCAGGCAAGAGATACTATGGCGGTTGCCAGTGTGTTGATGTTGCCGAGGATCTTGCCATTGAACGCGCAAAAAAGCTTTTTGGAGCAAATTACGCAAACGTTCAGCCCCACAGCGGCTCGCAGGCTAACACCGCAGTTTACGTTGCCCTTTTGAGCCACGGTGACACCGTAATGGGAATGAGTCTTGCTCACGGCGGACATCTCACGCACGGAAGCCCCGTTAACTTTTCCGGCCTTTATTATAATTTCGTCGCTTATGGAATAGATGACGATACCCACACTATCAATTACGATAAACTCGAGGAGCAGGTCAAGGAAGTCAAGCCCAAGATGCTTGTTGCGGGCGCGTCTGCCTATCCCAGAGTTATTGACTTTGAGAGATTGGCGAAAATTGCTCACGACAACGGCGCGTATCTTATGGTAGATATGGCTCACATCGCAGGTCTTGTTGCCGCAGGTGAACATCCCTCGCCCGTGCCCTATGCAGACGTTGTGACAACTACAACTCACAAGACCCTCCGCGGTCCCAGAGGCGGTCTTATCCTCTGCAACGATGAGGAGATAGCAAAGAAGATAAACAAGGCTATATTCCCCGGTATTCAGGGCGGACCTCTTATGCACATAATCGCCGCAAAGGCAGTTTGCTTTGGCGAGGCTCTCAAGCCCGAATTCAAGGCTTATCAGCACAGAATAGTTGAAAACGCAAAGGCTCTCGCCGATGCCCTCCTTGAGGAAGGCTTCAATCTTGTGTCAGGCGGCACTGACAATCACCTTATGCTAGTTGACCTCCGTCCTATGAACATTACCGGTAAGGAATTTGTGCACAGACTTGACGAGGTACACATCACGGTCAACAAGAACTCTATCCCCAACGACCCCCAGAAGCCCTTTGTCACTTCGGGCGTGCGAGTTGGTACTCCCGCAGTTACCACAAGAGGCATGGGTGTTGAGGAAATGAAGCTTATCGCTAAGCTCTTGGGGCTCGTAGCGACAGACTTTGAAAACAGCGCAGATTACGTTCGCGCCGAGGTCGCAAAGCTTTGCGAGAAATTCCCTCTTTACGAGAAAATGTAATAAAAAAACGGCTGAAATTCAGCCGTTTTTTATTATCCAAAGCATCTTGAACAGGTTTTTTCTATTCCATCATTATACGCATGATTTATATTCCCCGCAATTATTTTCTTGGAATTTGCAAGTGCGGAGCATGTCTCTCTTGAATGAAACACACTGCCGTTCTCTGACCAATAATATATGGGAGCGTTAGTGTCTATTCCGTTCTTATACTCTATGTTCTTGTTCTCCAGCGCCTCGCTCACTCTCTCAATATCCTCGGGAGTGACTATTGTTCCCGTATTCTCCTCGTCCGCGTCAGAAAACACCGAGCAGGAGCATAAAAGGATTACCGACAAAAATAAAATTATAACTTTTTTCATAGTGTCAGGCCCTTTGTATCAAATATCCGAGAGCATATATTCAAGCAAAGATATCTTATTCTGCGAATGCTCGTACGCGCCGCGGAAGTCCTGAGTCTCTCTGCAGCAAATCTCAAGGTCTGCGCTCGCAAGATAAAGCAATATCTTTGAGGGCACTTCCTCTGAATTTATAAGTCCCTTGAGGGTTTCAAGTGCGCCTACGTAGTTCCCCTCGACCATCTGCTTTTTTGCTTCTATATGCATTTTATAAAGCTTTTCCTCGGGAACAGATTCGTCAAAGCAATCAGATTCAAGACTGTCAATCGCGAGAATATACTTGCAGAACAAATTTTCAAATGCAGACACGGTGTAATTTACATCGCTTATATCCTCGTATATCTCGACACAGTCAAGCGTGGGCGAGATATCTCTTAGAAAATTCAGCACGACGTACGCGCAGTTTTTCACGGATACCGTATCATATATAGTGGATTCTGCGTGCAGTATCGCCGAATCTATTTCCTCGCAGGCGCGGCGGAGCTTTCCGTCGCATATATTCTCTATTGCAAGATTTATGGAGCAGCATGCAAGTATAAGCTTTATTTCATCATCCGTCTCGTCAAGCTCGGACAAGCACAAATCACGACATATTTCAAAGCTCTTATCCGTAAAGGCTTTTTTGATATTCTTCATTGTTGCGGTCTTTTTATATATGAAGTTATCGCTCTCGTCGGCAAGCAAAAATCCCGCTGAAACGCCAAGTCTTTTTGAAAGGTAAATTACCGTACTGAGCGACGGCAAAGCTATGCCGTTCTCTATCTGGCTGAGCATATTTCTTGTTATCTCACTACCCGCGAGCTCGGACTGAGTCATAAGCTTTTCGGTCCTCAGCTGACGTATTTTATTTCCGATATCCATTTTGTTCTCCAAAGTAAATTTAATTTACTTTTTGATTATATCACACTTCAAAAGAAAATGCAATAGGTTTGAAATAAAAAAACAGCGACCGATACGGTCGCTGTTTTTATGTATTAGTGAACTATGCACTTTTCTGTATCCTTATCAAAGATGTGCATCTTGGATGTATCGAACGTGATGTTGATCGTGTCGCCTGCCTTGGACTTGGATCTGGGCGATACGCGAGCGGTAAGGTTGGTCTCGCCGATTGTGAGGTAGAGATAAATCTCTGCGCCCATAAGCTCTGTAACGTCAACGAATGCATCAACGGTGCTGTCTTCGGGAGCCTCTGTTGCCTCGTCGTCGATGTCCTCAGGACGAATACCAACAACTACCTCCTGACCGATATACTCCTGAAGCTCGGGAGCGTTTGCCTTGTCTGCGGGAACCTTGATGGTGCGGTTCTCTTCAAACGTGAAGTAAACGTCGTCGTCCTTCTTTGTAAGTACGCCGTTGATGAAGTTCATCTGAGGTGTTCCGATAAAGCCTGCAACGAAGATGTTAACGGGCTTGTCGTAAAGGTTCTGAGGTGTATCTACCTGCTGGATAAGACCGTCCTTCATAACTACGATTCTGGTAGCCATGGTCATAGCCTCTACCTGGTCGTGAGTAACGTAGATAAACGTTGTCTGAACTCTGTTATGAAGCTTTGTAAGCTCGGTTCTCATGGTTGCACGGAGCTTTGCGTCAAGGTTGGAGAGAGGCTCGTCAAGAAGGAATACCATGGGGTTACGAACGATAGCACGTCCGAGCGCAACTCTCTGCTTCTGACCACCCGAAAGAGCCTTGGGCTTACGGTCGAGAAGGTGTGTGATGTCGAGTATTCTTGCTGCCTCTTCAACGCGGCGCTTGATCTCGTCCTTAGGAGTCTTGTTAAGCTTAAGTCCGAACGCCATGTTCTCGGAAACTGTCATATGAGGATAGAGCGCGTAGTTCTGGAACACCATCGCGATGTTTCTGTCCTTAGGAGCTACGTCGTTAACAAGTCTGTCACCTATAAAGAGCTCACCCTCAGTGATCTCCTCAAGACCTGCAATCATACGGAGAGTTGTGGACTTACCGCATCCGGAAGGTCCTACGAGTACAATAAATTCCTTATCCTTGATCTCAAGGTTAAAGTCGGAAACGGCGGTAACACCACCGGGATATTTCTTAAAAATGTGTCTGAGTGACAAGCTTGCCATGGGGTTTTTCCTCCTGAAAATTTAAAACTTTTGACCGATTTTACAATCTTATACTATCATTAATAATTGTACCAAAAATTGCACAATTTTTAAAGAGCCTAAATAACTAAAATTATTCCCATCTCTTTGTGCAAATGTCACAAAAAATCAGCAATAATCCACTTTTTGAAGATTTTTCGCTATTACAAAGGTAAATATAATTAAAGTTTCATTGAAAGTGCGATTCTCTTCTTCTTGACGTCAACGCTGAGCACCTTGACCTTTACAACGTCTCCAACCGAAAGCTTCTCTGAGGGGTGCTTGATAAATTTATCGCATATCTGCGAGATGTGAACAAGGCCGTCCTGATGAACTCCGATGTCAACAAACGCGCCGAAGTCGATAACGTTTCTTACAGTTCCCGTAAGCACCATATCAGGCTTGAGGTCCTCGATATCAAGAACGTCATCGCGGAGAATGGGAGGCTCAAAGGAATCACGAACGTCACGACCGGGCTTTTCAAGCTCACCGATAATGTCGATAAGCGTGGGCTCACCAACGGAGAGCTCCTCGCACACATTCTTTATTCCCTTCTTCTCAACGTCGCGGCGAAGGAACTTGACCTGATTGTGAGCTACGTCGTCGGTGGTATATCCGAACATTGCGAGCAACGCCTTTGTCACCTCGTAGGACTCGGGGTGAACACCTGTGTTGTCAAGGATTTCCTTGGATCCGGGCACGCGCAAAAATCCTGCGCACTGCTCAAACGCCTTGTCTCCAATTCTAGGGACTTTCTTGAGCTGTGTACGGGAGGTAAACTCGCCGTTCTCTTCTCTGTATTTTACGATGTTCTTTGCACTCGTAATATTGATTCCAGAGATGTAGGAAAGCAAGGAATAGGACGCGGTGTTTACATCTATTCCGACTGCGTTTACACAGTCCTCTACTACGCCAGTAAGAGCCGTATCAAGACGCGCGGGCTTCATATCGTGCTGATACTGACCGACACCTATGGACTTAGGGTCTATCTTTACAAGCTCTGCAAGGGGGTCCTGAAGACGTCTTGCGATGGACACCGCAGAACGCTGCATAACGTCAAAGTCGGGAAATTCCTCGGTCGCAAGCTTGGACGCGGAATAAATGGATGCTCCCGCCTCGTTTACAACGATATATTTACAGTTTGATTCAGGGATCTCTTTGAGAAGTCCCGCGCAGAATATCTCGCTCTCCTTGGACGCAGTGCCATTGCCTATTGCGATAACGTCAACGTGGTGCTTCTTTATAAGAGCTTTCATTATTCTGGTCGCTTCCTCTGTGCGAGAACGAGGCTTTGTGGGATATATTACGGCGGTGTCAAGCACCTTTCCCGTCTTGTCCACAACCGCAAGCTTACAACCGTTAACGTATCCGGGGTCAAAGCCAAGCACGGTCTTGCCCTTGAGGGGGGACTGCATAAGAAGATGTCCGAGGTTGTCCGAAAATACCTTGATAGCTCCCTCGCTCGCCATATCAAACATATCGTTTCTTATCTCACGCTCAATGGAGGGCGCGATAAGTCTTTCATAGCCGTCGATAACCGCTCCCGATACGTACTTATACGCAGGGCTGCTCGGCTCGGTAATAACACACGCGAGAAGGAAATTGAGTACTATATCAAGGGAAACTACAACGTTAACCTTCAAAAACTCCTCTTTCTCTCCTCTGTTGATAGCAAGTATTCTGTGGCCGGGTATCTTTTTGAGCGGCTCGCTATACTCGTAATACTGCGCGTAAACCGAGTCCTCGTCCTTTGAATTGCAAACATTCAACAGTCCGTGCTCAAATGTCTGCGCACGAACAGATTTTCTATATTCCGCATTATCGGATACCATTTCCGCGATAATGTCGCAAGCGCCAGCAAGTGCCTGCTCGGCAGATTCGACTTCAAGTTCGACATTTATATATTCTGCCGCAATTTCCTCAATCGTGGGCTGATATTCCTTTCTCTGCTCCATGAGAATGAGTGCGAGGGGCTCAAGTCCCTTTGCCTTTGCGACAGACGCGCGAGTCTTTCTCTTGGGGCGGAAAGGACGGTAGATGTCGTCAACCTCGGTAATGGTGACGGCGTTCATAATCGCCTGCTCTATCTCGGGGGTGAGATTTCCCTGCGCCTCAATAAGAGATCGCACCTCTTCCTTTCTCTTTTCTATGTTGCGAAGATATTCAAGTCTGTCGTTAAGATTACGGAGCGTCTCATCGTCAAGGCTTCCCGTGACTTCCTTACGGTATCTTGCGATAAAAGGAATGGTGTCGCCGCCGTCGATCAGCTCAACGGTCTTTTGCACCTGTTCTTCTTTCAGTTTGAATTCTTCGGCTAATTTTTTAATGATGTCCATTTATTTTTTTCCTTTCGGGTATAGATCTTCAATTTAGTTTTGCGGTCCCTTGTGCTTTTCAAGGCTTTCCGCGGGGATTTTTGACGCGCGGCTCTCAAGGGAGGCTTGCTCGTCGTCGGTGAGATAACGCCACTCTCCGCGAGCGAGATTTGTGTCAAGCTTGACCTCGCCAAACGTCACGCGCTCAAGATAGGTTATCTGATTATTAACCGCTATCGCCATAAGCTTTATCTGGTGGTATTTACCCTCGGTAAGAGTTATATATCCCTCGCGCTCCCCCGTCATCTCAACACGACAAGGCGCGGTCACATATCCGCCAATGTCAACACCGCTCTCAAGGTCACTCACGTCCTTTTCGGATATGGGAAACTTTGTTGTAAAGCGATATTTTTTATCAACGTGATTTTTGGGAGACAGAAGCTTGTGCGCGAGCGGTCCGTTGTTTGTAAGTATCATAAGACCCAGCGTGTTCTTGTCAAGTCTGCCGCAGGGGAAAAGTCCGATTTTCTGAAGCTCATCGGGCAACAGTGACAGTACCGTTGGCGAGAGGTGGTCGTCGGTCGCGCTTACGTAGCCCTCGGGCTTGTTGAGCATTATATATGTAAACTCGCGGTAGATTATTTTTTGACCGTTGTAGCACACTATGTCCTTTGTGGGATCAATATGTCCGCTCGAACGGCGTGTGACCGCTCCGTTTACCGTAATTTGTCCGTTTTTAGCCGCTTTTGCCGACTCTGTTCGGGTAAGCACACCCGCGTCGGAAAGAAATTTGTCAAGCCGCATTCGCGCTCCCCTTTCACCTAAAATCAAATATATTTTATTATAACATATTTTTGATGATTTGTAAAGTAATTTTGCTCTTATTTTTCAAAAAAATGGCTTCTCCCAAGGGAGAAGCCATGGCTTTTTTTACACCACTCTGTTTCTCTTTTCGCCGTTTGTAAACGCCTCGATATTCTTCATCACCTCGTCGCGACAACGCACTCTTGCCTCGTACGCGCCCCAGGACATGTGTGGTGTGAGGCAGACGTTGGGCAGTCCCGCAATTTTCGCGTAGGGGTGGTCTGCTCCGAAGGGCTCGGTTGAGTAAACGTCAATTCCAAGTCCGCCGAGTTTGCCGCCCTCTATCGCCCAAGCCAATGCCGCCTCGTCGGCGACGAGCCCGCGCGCCATATTGACGAAAATAGCGTCGGGCTTCATTGACTTTATTCTCTGCTGATTTATGAGATTTTTCGTGTCAGGGGTCAAGGGCGTGTGCACAGTGATAATATCAGCCTCGCGGCAAAGCGTGTCTATATCAACACACTCGACATCAGGCGCGGGTGTTCTCTTATTGACTATAACGCGGCAACCGAGCGCCTGAGCAACTCTGCCAACCTGCGAGCCGATATTTCCATAGCCAACTATTCCCCACGTCTTGCCGCATATCTCGTGATACACGGGAGTGAGCATATTGGCAACTCCGCCGCGAGTATAGCTACCGTCAGCTACCGCTTCTCTGTATTCGTTTAGGTTAGAAACAAGGCTCAACACCATAGCGACAGTTATCTGCGCGACACTCTGCGAGGAATATCCAACCACGTTGCACACAGCAATTCCTCTCTGCTTGCAATATTCCGTGTCGATATTATCATATCCCGTTGCCATAATGCAGATAAGCTTCAAATTCTTACATTCTGACAGATTATGCGCGCCGACCTTCACCTTGTTTATGATTATCACGTCTGCATCGCTCGCGTTTTTCGCAACCTCGTCAGGCGAGGTTTTGTTATACACCGTCAGCTCTCCAAGCTTGGCGAACACGGACAGGTCCATATCCTCCCCAAGAGTTGACGCGTCAAGAACTTTTATTTTCATATTTACGACCATTCCTTTAATTCAATATAACAAAACCGAAGGTGTTATCCTTCGGTTTTTGTTTTTCTTATCGGATTACTCGATAATCTCAATGATGTCCTCTTCGGAAAGCTTTTCGTCTATGAGGTCCTCAACGGTCTCCTCGATAAGCTTGTTGTTCTTCTTTTTTCTGAAATAAAGAACTACTGCAACGATAGCCGCAATAGCAGCCAAAACGCCCAAAACGATGAGTACTGTCTTAAGTGTGCTCGTCTTTTTCTTTTCAACTACTGTCATTTTTATACCCTCCATGAAAAACAATATATTTCCTATCACTTTAATTATACATCAAGCTTTTTTTCTTGTCAATAGTTTAGTTTAATAAAATTTGCAAATTTCTTCAAATTTTAACTCGCAATTTTGCGGCGCCATACTCTCTTTTTGCCACTTTTTTATAAGATGCTCCATTATATCGCAAAAGCATACAAAGTTCTCTTTTTTCAGCGCCCAGATAACATTCCCTATGGGAAAAGAACGCGCATATGACTGCATTGAAAAGACAAAGCTTTCATCACATTTATCAACTAATATGCCGAGCGAAATCTTATCCAATTCAAGGATACCCATCATCTCCGCATCAAGTCGGTCAAGACTCACTAAAATCAAGGTCTCCGTCAGCATATTGCAGGTCTTGAGATACCCAAGTGCACGGCAGATTATTTCTGTCGAGCAGTCTGCGCGGACAATAAGGGGATGGGATGAATAGATACAATTTTGAGCGCCCTCACGAAGCTCCTGCATTATCATCATATTTCTCTCGCCGCCAGAGAGGTCGCATCCGCCAAGGCACTTCTCTCTTGCGAGACCTACGTGGTATTTATCAGGCACAATAAAGTCGGTAGCTTGGCTGATATCTATAGCGGTTGCGAGCTTATCTGCATAAGCGATTTTGCAAGCTAAAACCGGTGCTATAGCTTTCCTCTCTCCGCGCTCTCCGTAAAACCTTTTCCATAAGGTCTCGGGGTTAGTTTGCGTTATATCTATTTTCTCTCCGAAAAGCTCAGATGCGGCGTAATTTATATCTTCGTAAAAGCTACTTCCCGTAAATTTCACGAGTGAACTGCAAAGCTCCCTGAATCTTTCAAAATCCGAGGCATTTTTGCCGGTATAACGTCTATCCGCTCCGCCAAGCGAAAGGATTTGCGGTATATTATCAATTTTTCCGCAAAGATATTCGTATACATTGCTATACATAAAAACACCCCCTTTTTTTCAATTTTAACACACATTGGGGCAGTTTTCAAGGTCAAAAATAAAATTTCAGAAATCTATATACAAAATCAAAAAAATATGTTAAAATAAATAATAAAGACTTTTGGGAGGGATATTATGTTCTTCTGCGATTACCACATTCACAGCGCATATTCCTTTGACGGAGACCCGTCCGCGACCCCCATAGCCATTTGCGAGGAGGCTATACGCCGAGGTATTACTGACATTGCAATTACAGATCACCTCGAAGCAAACTCCGACGCCGAGGGGCTCTACCCTCCTTACGATGCAAAAGCCGCTTTTGATGCTATTATGCAGGCAAAAGAGCTTTTCTCAAACAAACTGAACATTACTTACGGAATAGAGATAGGTCAGGCAAACCAATATCCCGACGTTGCCAACGGTCTTCTCTCGAGCTTCCCTTTTGAGTTTGTGTTAGCTTCGGTACACAGTCTCAGAGGTATGCAGGATTTCTATTATCTGGATTATCCGTCAATACCCGAAGCAGAGATAAGAAGGCTTTATTCTTCTTATCTTGACGAGGTGATAGAGAACATAAATACTCTTGACAAAGTAAGCTCAATAGCTCACATAACATATCCCCACAGATATATTGCGCAAGCGAGACTTTCCTTTGATGCATCTCCATTCGCCGACAAGCTCGCGAAGGTATTTGCGCTTATGATATCAAAAGACATCGCGCTTGAGATAAATTCCTCAACACACGCAAAGGGTCTTGGATTCACAATGCCCTCAAAGGATATTCTCTCCATCTACAGAGAATGCGGCGGAAAGCTTCTCACGTTTGGAAGCGACGCCCATTCCACGTCAGCTATGGGTGATTCTGTTCCCTATGCCATAGAGCTTGCAAAATCCTTGGGATTTGATAGTGCGCTGGTTATAAGAAACTCGCAAAAAGAACTCATAAAACTCTAACTTGAAAGGACACATGTAATGGATCTGTCAAATTTCAGTCTTATATATCCAAGTGAACTGTCAAAGCAGGAGCATCTTTCAGGCAAAAAGCTTCCCGATATTGATATGTACACTCTCCAGGAGCTTGGATTGCTTGAAATATTCGACCTGAAAAGCTCCGAGCTTTCGGACTATTTTACAACCGATATATCGGTAATGGAATACCGCATGGGAATCTTCCGCGATATGATGGACAACCCTGTAATATCCGAAACATTTAACAAGGTCATTCCCGTGGTTCAGGATATCACCGAGCTTCGCCGTCTTGAATCTGATAGCGGCAACACGGACGATTATCTGTCCAGCATTACGGAAATTGAACTTTATATCTCTTGCATTGATATTCTCAACGAGGGTCTCACAAAGGTTCGCGACAACGTAAAAAGTGAAGCATTCAAAAATCTTGCGCAGAGAGTCTCGGAGCTTGCGGAGTCAGAATATTACTCCGAGCTTAACAAAAAGCTTTCCGAGCTTACCAGCAGAGTCCGTGAAATAAAGAGTGTGACGGTGGGCGTAAACCTCGACTCACAGCTCCGCCCCGAATATGCAGGCGTTTTGTCGGTAAACTCTCAGTCCTTCAAGTCGGGAGACGCGCTTGACAAGATACTCCGTCTGAATTTCAAGGACGACGAATACACCTGCATAGCAAACCTCGTTCCGTTCTCCAAAAAGCAGTCGGACAATCAGAAAACTGCTATGTCCAACGCATTCAACTCGGCTATAAACGACGTGTATAAATCTTCCCTCCGCTCGTGGAAAAAGATAGTTCAGTCATACGTTCTTGAGAATACGGACTTTCTTATAGAGCTTTTGCCCGAGATAGAGTTTGTCGTCAAGGGCGCGACGCTTCTCTCAACTCTTGAGGCACGCGGATTTGCTCTCTGCGTTCCCGAGTTTGCTCCGCTTGACGAGAGAAAATTCGTAGCAGACGAGCTTTACAACCCCGTCGTGGCGCTCAAGCTCCCCGAGGGAGAGGAAATAGTTGCAAACGATATAAGCTTTACAAATGAAGATTCTCTTATCTACGTCCTGACGGGTCCTAACCGTGGAGGTAAATCCGTTATCACCTGCGCGATAGGAATAGGATTTTCAATGATGCAGCTTGGTATGTTCTTCCCCGCAAAGAGCGTGTGTGTAAGCCCTGCCGACGCTATCTACACTCATTTCCCCACTGGCGCTGACGATACTATCGACAAGGGCCGTCTGGGCGAGGAATGCGCGCGTTTGGTTGAGATATTCGACAACGTGACAAAGCACAGCCTTGTATTGCTTGACGAGTCTCTCTCGTCTACAGGCTCTTACGAGGGCTCGTATATCGCATCCGAGGTGCTTTCGGGATTTGCTATCGTAGGTTGCCGTTGCCTTTTCGCAACTCACCTGCACGAGCTTGCTGCGGAAATCGACTCAATAAATGCAATATCGAAGCAGCGTGGTGGCTCGCATATAGATACTCTTATCGCGGGTATTGACGAGGGCAAGCGCTCGTTTAAGATATACCGCGCAAAGCCCGACGGAAAAAGCTACGCGCGTGATATCGCAAGCAGATACGGTCTTACGTTTGACAAGATAATTGAGAAAATAGAAAAATAAACTTTACAAAAACGCCTTGCGCAGCAGCACAAGGCGTTTTTGTGTATTATTTTCCCGTTATAAGCATTGTTCTGCACAAAAGCTTTGCCATAGCTCCTCTTGTTATATTGCGGCTTGCTTCAATGCTTCCGTCACCGCTTTCAATAATGCCGAGCGTATGAAGTGATACTACTGCCCTCTCCGACCACGCAGGAATACTTGACGCGTCCGAGAATACGGGCTTTATTTCCGGCTCGGAGTAGCCTATTATATTACTCAATATCACCGACGCTTCGGAGAGCTTTATAGTCTCGTTGGGATTAAAGTATATCTCACCATCTTTTTTGATACCGCTGATATATCCCTTGGAGTATGCAAGCGCGATATATCCCTTCATTTCGGGACGAATGTCATTATCATCGTAAAATCCCGTGTCTACAACGTCGGGAAGACTTTTTATACCCAGAGCATTCATAGCGGTCACTATAAACTCTGCCCTGCTGACCTCCATATCGGGCTTGAAATAAAAATAATCACCGACTTGCACGCCATTCATAATTCCGTCCTCGGTAAGACTTATCGCATAGGTATGTATATCGGTATCCATAAGGTCACTGTATGTAATGGATACAGAAGGCACGGATACTGTCACCGATACCGTGGTTGATGCGCTGTAATTGCCGTATTTATCACGGACCACGTACTCAAAGGAGTCCTTGCCCGAATAGTTCTCGGACGGAATATAGGTATACGTTCCGTAGTTTTTATCAAGCATTTTTATCGCGCCGTCCTCTGGGTATCTTACTATCTCAAAGGTCAGCTCGTCGCCATCGGGGTCATATCCGCAAAGCACTCCCGAGGCGGTTATATTTTTGTGAGTTTCCATATTGAGAGACGCGTAGGACGCATTTGAGGTTGATGGTTCAGAGTTGGCAGAGCTTATAAGATATATTTTACACTCTGTTTCATACGCGCTGCCATTTACGCGAAACTTAAAGCTCGCGTAGTTTCCAAAGCCGCCTGCCTCGCAAAAGGTCATTTTAGAAATATCATCTTCCGATATTGTCTGTCCCTCCGCAATAGGTTGTGAACCGCAGTAGAGCGTGCCGCTTGTTGCCTCGGGAAGAACTGTTATCTGAACACTCTCAATATCTGAAAGGTTCATACCGCGCAAAAAGCTCTCCTCGGAGAAGTTAAACGTTTGTCCCTTAATACCCGCAACTCTTATATCCGTTTGCGCCGCAAGCACTCTCAATCCGTAGGATATGACAGACAGAGCTTCTCCATCCGTCTTGCTCGCCGCAGACACGCAGATACACGCCGCAGAAATAATCAGGGTCATTATCAATGAGCAGATAAAAATCTTAAAAAATCTTTTCATAAAGACCTCCCAACAAATTCATTGATATATTATATTTTCCATCTCCAGCGATTATTACGCGAAAAGAGTTCAAATATTAACAAAACATTCTTATAATTCTGCTAAAATTATGCTATAATGAGTGTATCATCACAAAAGGAGGATACTATGGAGATTGTTATTGGCAGTCAATATGAGGGCAGAACTCTGCTCTCTTACCTCAAATTCACTCTTAAAATATCCTCCTCCTGTATCACGAAGCTAAAACAGGACGAGCATGGGCTTGAGGTGAACGGTAAGCACGTGACGGTGAGATATATACTTCAGGTGGGAGATATTCTGCACGTAAACATTGACGATAGCTTCGAGCAGGCAAATCAGAATATTGAGCCAGTGGACATTCCACTTGACGTGATATATGAGGATAAAGATCTGCTTATAATCAACAAGCCACCCTATATGCCAACTCATCCCTCGCACAACCATCACAGCGATACTCTGGCAAACGCCGTGGCTCACTTATACAAGACTCGCGGGCTTCCCTTTGTTTTCCGTCCCGTTGGCAGACTTGACAGAAACACAAGCGGAATAGTCGTGCTTGGAAAGAATATGCCCGCGGCGGCTCATTTCACAAAGGAAAGGCAAAACGACCGCGTGCAAAAAAGCTATATTGCTATCGTGTGCGGTGAAATGTCCGAGAATAAGGGCGAGATAACCACTCCCCTGAAGCGTCAGGCGGAAAGCATAATCATCCGTACCGTATGCGATGCCGATGACGAGGGCGCGATGAGTGCGCAGACCTTTTGGGAGAAGCTTTATTCGGGACACGGAATAAGTCTTGTCCGCGCTTACCCCAAAACCGGCCGTACGCATCAGATAAGAGTGCATCTCGCATCAATCGGACACCCCATTTTAGGAGACGATATTTACGGAGAGGAATCGGAATACATACAGAGACACGCTCTGCACGCATACACCCTGCAATTCTCTCTGCCGTTCTCCGAGCAGATGAAAACAGTTGACGCGAGTATCCCGGAGGATATGAAAGCCGCGTTTTTCGAAATCACGGGAGAGGATATTTCCCTTTACATCAAAGACCGAAAGGAATACTATGAAGAAAAATAAACAGGTTCAAGAGACCGAGCAGTCCCCGGACTATATCGGTACAAAGGAGTTTTCAGAGCTTCCAAAAACTGAGCGGTGGCTTTGGGAGGCAGTACCCAAAAAGCACGAGCACATACCGCTATTCGCAAAAATAACCTTCGCTTTATCCGTGTTGTGTCTTATAATTTACATTATCGCTATCATAAATACGGAGTTTGCAGACTTTTTCAATTCTACTATCGGTGTTGGAGTTCGATTTATCGCGGCAAAGATAACCGGCATATTCCCATTTTCAATAGCTGAATTTATCCTTATATCCATTTTCCCCGCCGCAGTGGGATATATTATATACGCGATTAAAAAAAGAAGCTTCACCTGGAAAATGGTCGCATCTGTTCTCTCAGTACCCGTGTCTGTAGCACTTCTCGTATTCTGTATGTTCGTTATGACGCTTGGCACAGGCTACAGAACTCCCACGCTTGATACAAAGCTTGAATTCAAGGAGACTGCGGTCACAGAGGAAAATCTGCAGCAAACGGCAGAATATCTGGTTGATAATATCAACAAGCTTAGCGAAGAAATGAATTACGGCACTGACAGCTTTTCAAAAATGCCTTATAGCTTTTCCGAAATGAACAAAAAGCTCCTGTCCGCATACGATAGCTTTGCCGAGGACTATGACGTTCTGACGACTTATAAAAGCAAATTAAAGCCCGTGCTTTTGAGCGAGCCTATGTCTTATATGCACACGCTCGGGATCTACACGTTCTTCACGGGCGAGGCAAATATCAACATCAACTTTCCCGATTACACAATTCCTTACACCTCTGCGCACGAGCTTGCGCATCAACGAGGCATAGCTCGCGAGGACGAGGCTAATATGATAGCGTTTTTAGTTTGCATGGAGTCGGACGACGCATATATACGTTATAGCGCGTATCTCAATATGTATGAATACGTGGCAAACGCGCTTTACCAGACAAATCCCGAGGCGTATCGCGAGGTAAATTCAAAACTCAATGCAAAGACCCGCGCCGAGCAGACCGCTTACAGTCAATTTTTTAATCAGTACAGAAACTCGGGAGCAAGCAAGGTCTCGTCCGCAGTAAATGATACGTTCCTGAAGGTTCAGGGCACAGAGGGCGAGATCAGCTATAATCTCGTAGTCGAGCTGACGGTGGCTTACTTTAAGACGGAGAACATCATAGACTAAAAAATTCAAAAAATCAATAACACATTATCGCTGCACAGCATACAATGTCTGTGTGGCGATTTTTTTATTTTCAGAAATTTTTGTTTTGAATTTTTCGCTCGACAAATTGTTTGAAAATTCACTCAAAAATACCTCGAAATCTGCAAAGTTTTTGTCAGGATAATTGCTGAATTTTATGTCGTACTATGTGTGAGTTTGATAGAACGACATCATTTGTGTACGAAATTGATAATTTGTTCTTATTTTATTCACTTTCGCTTGGTTTTGGATATTTTATATTCATTTTTAGCGTATTTTTGGTGTCGTATAGAACGACCGTGCCAATGACACTACGACAATATATGCGATTTTATACGACAAAAAATAAGGAAAAAATTTACTTTTTGAAATGTTAAATATTTGTAAACATGCGCGAAAATCTATTTACAAAAATACATAAATATGGTAAAATATATACATACCCGCGAATGCAAAAAACGACAAAAAGTTTTATAAATATACAGGGCTTGAGAAATTACGAGTATCTTTTCCCCAAAGGTACAAATCCCCATAAATTTCAACACCCTTCCCCATGACAAAATACAGCCCAGAGGCAGAAACAGAGGTAGAGACATGGATAAGATCTTGGTTAACGGCGGCAATACACTTCACGGTACAGTAGCAATCGGAGGAATGAAGAATTCTGCTCTTCCGGTTATTTCCGCATGCGTTCTCACAAAGGAGACCTGCATCATAGACAACATCCCCATGGTAAGCGATATCAAGCTCCTCCTCGAGATTCTTTCCTCGATAGGAGCTGAAGTCCGTATGCTCTCCAACACCTCTGTTCAGATAAACTGCAAGAATGTTGCTCCCTGCTCCTCTCCCGACGAGCTCGCATCCCAGCTTCGCGGATCGTCCTACCTCCTCGGCGCAGAGCTTGGCAGATTCGGCGAGACCAGCGTTGTTCTCCCCGGTGGATGCAAGATAGGCGCAAGACCTCTTGATTTCCACATGAAGGCGTTTGAAGCGCTCGGCGCACAGTGCTCTATTATAAACGGTCACCTCACAGCAGAGGCTATAAACGGTTTGCACGGAAACACCATTTTCTTTGACAAGGTATCCGTTGGCGCAACCGTAAACGCTATTCTCTCCTCTGTTCTCGCAGAGGGCACAACAATAATCGAAAACGCAGCTCGCGAGCCTCATATAGTTGACCTCGCAGTATTCCTCAACGCTTGCGGCGCAAACATCATGGGCGCAGGTACGAGCGTTATCAAGGTTAAGGGCGTTTCTGAGCTTCACGGTTGCCGTTATTCTATCGCTCCCGATATGATCGAAGCAGGTACATATATGGTTGCGGCTGCTACAGTAGGCGGCAGAGTGACCGTCACAAATATCATTCCCAAGCACCTTGAGAGCGTCACAAACAAGCTCATCGAGGCAGGCGTTAAGGTTATCGTTGGCGATAGCTATATCACCATCGAGAGCAACGGCAAGTACAAGGCAGTTGACATCGTCACACAGCCCTACCCCGGATTCCCCACAGATATGCAGGCTCAGTTCTCCACTATGCTTTGCTACGCAGAGGGTACTTCCAGAGTGACAGAAAACATTTTCACAGGCAGATTCCAGTTTGCTGATGAGCTTACAAAGACGGGCGCTAAGGTTTCCGTTGATTGCAACACCGCCGTTATCAGAGGCGTTGAAAGAACAGGCTGCGCTCCCCTTACCTGTCACGACCTCCGTGCAGGCGCGGCAATGGTTATCGCGGCTCTCAGAAGCGAGGGTGTATCCGAGATCACAGGTATCGACAAGATCGAGCGCGGATACGTTGATATAGTTGATAAGTTCGCAAGCCTTGGCGCAGACATCAAGCTCGTAAGAGATATGGGCGCGCTTGCTCACACAACTGCAACAAACTGATATTTGAAAATATAATAATGATAAAACGGTGCGCCATAAGTCGCACCGTTTTTGTCCCCTGAAGCTCAAAGTTAAAGGATGTAAAATATTATGAAAGAAAAATTTTTGAATATATTAGATAAATTAAAGGTTGTCATAATAATCCTCGCGGTAATAGCCCTTGCTATTTTTCTCTTTTACAAGGCAAACTCGCTTAATATGAACTTTGCGGAAAGCGGTATTTTCGTTGGAAAATCATTATCCGAAACAAAGGCAATTCAAGATAATAAAGAATTATCTGACAGCGAGAGACTCCAGCTTCTGGACAGTCTTGAGCTTTCTTCCTCGGCACTGTCAGATAATGAATTTGAGGACATCAAAAAAATGTTTCACGGAAAGTTTCTGTACAAAGGTCCTGTTCCCTCTTGCAGTTTTAGCAAGGAGCTTTCCATCACCTTTAACGGTGGCGAGCATATTTTTTATATTGCAGGTGACTCGTGCGGAACAGTATATTATAAAAACGAGGAAGAATACTTTGATCTGACAAATGATGAAAACGCCAGACTGCGAGAGATCCTCGCAAAACACGACGTATATTGTAATCCTGCATCTTAACATGGCGGAAAGGAAAAACATGAAAAAAGCACTTATATTTATATTGACATTAACCGTAGCAATATGCAGCTTTGTTGCGTGTGACTCAAAGAAAGACAATTCAACAGACATGCCTACCGAAGCATCCATTCAGTCACCCGTTGATTACTCCGACATAAACAATCTCCCCGAGAATTACCTCAGTGTAATTCAGGGCAAAGACAGCTTTACTTTGATGGGTGAAGAAATAAATATAAATGATTACAATATTCACTCTATCGGTCTTCCTCTACTCTCCTTTGACTCTGCATTATACGGGGTTGTAGATATGGACGGAGACGGAAATATTGAGGTTTTACTTTCAGATGCCAAGGGTGGAGATATACTTGTATTGCATTTAGAAAATGAAGCAGTATATGGATACTCTTTTGATTTTAGAAGTATGTATCACGTAATGGCAGACGGTTCGTTCCATTGGACTGCTTCCGCGGGCAGAAAATATGGTGCGTCAAGGCTTTCGTTTATCGATGAGAATTATTGTCAGATCACCGAATTGTACCGAGTCGAGCACGATTACGAAGATGCTGAAAGCTACAAGCTATTTATAGCAGACTCAGAGGTCACAGAAGAAGAATACGACGAATACATAAAATCGACTTCATCCGAAGAAATAACGTGGTATAAACTAAACGTAGAAACAAATTGAGTAAACAAAAACCTCTCTCCTTTTTCGGAGAGAGGTTTTCTATGTTAAAATCAAAGTATAATACAGATAAGTCCGCCGCTGCCCTCGTTAATGATGCGCTCAAGGGTTTCGGAAAGCTTTTTGCGAGATGCCTCGGGCATATGCTCAAGCTTTGTGTGAAGCCCCTCGTTCACAAGCTCGTAAAGAGTCTTGCCAAACATATTGGACTGCCAGATCTGCTGCGGCTCTTCCTCAAATTCCTTGAGCATATATTTTACAAGGTCCTCGGACTGCTGCTCCGTGCCGACGATGGGGTTTATCTCGGTCTCGATATTTGCTCTTATCATATGTATGGACTGCGCCGATGCCTTGAGTCTTACTCCGTATCCGCCCGACTGCTTTACTATCTCGGGGTCAGCAAGCTTTAAGTCGGAGACGTCGGGCATGACTATGCCGTAGCCTCTGTTCTCTGCCTCGTCAAGCGCCGCGGATACTCTGTCGTATCTCTCCTTCATTACAGAAAGGTCTTTGAGAAGCTGAATCAAGGATTCCTCGCCCTTTATCTCAAATCCCGTAAGCTCGCTTATGACCTCGTAATAAAGTCCGTCTGCCATAGATACCGACACTCTCGCGCAGCCGTTGCCGAGGTTTATCTCCTCAAGGCTCGCGCTCTTTATGTACTCACACTCACCAAGGTCGGAGAACGCATCTCTTATGTCGCCCACCTTATGTACGCGTCCTGCGCACTTGTGGATGCTGGTCATAAGTGACTGCTTTATTCTGTGCGAGGGCTCAAGCGCCGTCGTCCACTCGGGCATTGAAATCTTTATCTCGGTTGCGGGAAATTCGTGAAGCACAAGCTCAAGGATGTGGCGTATATCCTCTGCGTCAAGGTCCATACAGGACACGAGCGCAACAGGCGCCTGATACTTTGCCTCAAGCTCGTAAGCCAGAGCAACCGCCTGCTCACTTGTGGGACGCGCGGAATTTAGTATTACCGCAAAGGGCTTTCCCATCTCACGAAGCTCACGAACTATTCTCTCCTCTGCCTCGATATAGCTCTCTCTTGATATATCTCCGATGCTTCCGTCAGTCGTGACGAGCATTCCAATAGTTGCGTGCTCGGTTATTACCTTGTGCGTGCCAAGCTCAGCCGCCTCGATAAACGGCATAGGCTCATCTCTCCAAGGGGTACGCACCATTCTCGGATGACCGTCCTCGATAGTGCCAAGCGCCTCGGGCACAACGTAGCCTACGCAGTCTATCATCTTGACATTGAGATTGGAGCAGCCGTCAAGGGTTATCTTTACCGCCTCGTCGGGAATGAATTTCGGCTCTGTGGTCATAACAGTTTTACCAGCCGCAGACTGCGGCATCTCGTCTCTTGCGCGCTCGCGGGAATATCCCTCGCTGATATTCGGCAGCACGAGAGACTCCATAAATCTTTTTATAAACGTTGATTTTCCCGTTCTTACGGGGCCTACAACACCGATATAAATATCTCCGTTAGTTCTTTTGGATATGTCCTCGTAAATGGAGTGTTCCGCCATAATTTGCACCGTACCTTTCTTGCAATCTGATTGCCTAGGAGATTTAGTTTCTCCTTGGATATACTATCGCTAAATTATATGGACTCGCTATGCCATTTATGATAGGCGCAAAAAAATTATTAAATTTGTGTTGAAAAAATTTTAGCCGTATGATATACTTATTACATGTAAGTTTTTAGATGTGAGGATTCTTATGAAAGGACTTAAAACAGTATATATTTGCTCGGAATGTGGATACCATTCGCCCAAATGGATGGGAAAATGCCCATCCTGCAACGCGTGGAATACAATGGTCGAGGACGTTATAAGCACGTCCCCCGAGCCTGCCGCAAATAAGAGAAAAAGTATGGCAAGCTCCATGGGAACAAATACTGCGGTGTCGTATAGCGAGCTTGAAATGCCAGAATATATCCGCTCGGGCACAGGTCTTGGAGAGCTCGACCGCGTGCTTGGCGGCGGACTTGTTCACGGCTCTGTCGTGCTTATATCGGGTGAGCCCGGAATTGGTAAGTCTACCCTTCTTATGCAGATTTCCGACTGTCTCGGCAAGAGCCGCAAGGTGCTTTACGTATCGGGCGAGGAATCGGGCGGACAGCTCAAGCTCCGCGCAAAGAGACTCGGCGTGCAGGGTCAAAATCTCTACATTCTCACCGAAACAAATATAGACGATATTATAAAGCAGACGGACAAAATAAAGCCCGACGTGATAATCATAGACTCTATCCAAACCATATACGACGAGCAGATAAAATCCGCTCCCGGTAGCATCACGCAGGTGCGTGAGTGCGCGCTTTCCTTTATCAGCAAAGCAAAATCCGAAGGCATATCAATGCTTTTCGTGGGTCACGTAAACAAGGAGGGCGGTATTGCGGGCCCCAAGGTGCTTGAGCACATGGTGGACGCAGTTCTCTGCTTTGAGGGCGAAAAGCTTCAGTCGTACAGAATTATACGCGCAAACAAAAACCGCTTTGGCTCGACTAATGAAATAGGCGTCTTTGAAATGGGTGACAAGGGACTTATCGAGGTAGAAAATCCCTCGGAGATGCTTCTCTCAGGCAGACCCAAGAATACTCCCGGCAACTGCGCAGTATGCACTATCGAGGGCACGCGCCCGATAATTGCTGAGATACAGGCTCTTGTCTCTCCTACCGTCTTTCCCGCTCCGCGCCGTACGTCAAACGGAATTGACTACAACCGCGCTTGTCTTATTATCGCGGTGCTTGAAAAGCGTCTTGGACTTAAATTTTATCAGAACGACGTTTATCTCAACGTCATTGGAGGACTTCACATAGACGAGCCCGCAAGCGATGCGGCGATAGCTCTCGCTATGATCTCCTCGCTGACTGACAAGGTAGTTCCCGACGACCTTATCGCAATAGGCGAGCTTGGTCTTTCGGGAGAATGCCGCGCAGTCTCTAATCTTGAGCAACGCGTAAAGGAAGCGGCACGCCTCGGCTTTACCAAGGCGATAGTTCCCTACAAGAATGTTGAAAAGCGCAAAATAGATACAACTATTGAGCTTATCCCCATTCATAGCATATACGAGGCTATAAGGGTACTTAAGACAAATGAATAAAGAAAAAGGCTTGTCAAGTGACAAGCCTTTTGTTTTTTATTCCGTGATTGCAAGTCCTGTATCCAAAATGGGTTCAACGAAGAACACGTCTTCTATCACTACGTCCTCAATAGGCGCAGGAATCTGTGAATAGGGGTTGTCAACCTCGCATTTAGCAATAGCATCAACTACGTCCATACCCGCAAGAACGTATCCGAATGTCGCGTAATTGCCATCCAACTGGTCTGCGTAATCCGCGTGCATTATAAAGAACTGCGACGAAGCCGAGTCATAAGTAGTTGCGCGCGCCATAGAGATAACTCCCGCTATATGCGAAAGATTGTTTTTATGTCCGTTAAGCTCAAATTCACCAACTATCTTGTCGGCAGTTTTCGTGCTTCCGTCAGACGTCTTATATCCACCCTGTATCATAAAGTCTTTAACGACTCTGTGTATGATAATATCCTTGTAAAAGCCTTCGGAGACAAGCTTTTTGAAGTTCTCTACCGTTATAGGAGCAACGTCGCCTCTGAGCGCGATAACTATATTTCCATAGCCCTTTATTTTTATTGCAACAAAGTCCGTCACGCCCTCGCTCTTAACAAAGTCGGTGGCGTCATACGCGCCTATCTGCTCAGACACAGTCTCCATATCTATGCTTTCGCCCGCGCCGGTCTTGCTTGTGTCAAGCACTCCGCCCTCCGTATAAACGTATGCTTCAAAATTGTAGTCACCGCACATAGTGCAGAAGCAGCCGTCATACTGATGAGCAATTAAGGGAGCTGTCTGAGTCTGAGTCTTCCCACACTGTGTGCAGGCTCTCTTTTGTGTTCCTGTCTTTATGCAGGTTGCGGGAGTCTCGTCCTCCCAATCACTATAGGTATGCTCACAGGGCTTGTATTCGGTTGTAGATGCGATTCCCGTACCCTCAATAGGCTTTACGAAAAATGCTTCCATAATAACGACATCCTCAACAGGCGAAGGAGAGGACGACGAAGGATTATTGACCTTGCAGTTTGCAATAGCGTCAACAACATCAAGACCCGCAAGAACATATCCAAATCCCGCATACTGGCTGTCAAGGTGAGGGCTATGCTCGTGCATAAGGAAGAACTGCGAGGATGCTGAGTTCATAACCTGTGTGCGCGCCATAGAGATTACACCCTTAACGTGCTCGAGCTTATTTTCAAATCCGTTGACGGTAAACTCACCGAAAATGGATGCGGCATCCTTCTCCGCCCCGTTTGCGTACATTCCACCGCCCTGTATCATAAAGCCCTTCACAACTCTATGGAATATAAGGTCTGTGTAGAATCCCTCGGAGACAAGCTTTTTGAAGTTCGCAGCGGTCTTGGGAGCTATATCCGAGCGCATAGCCACAACTATGTCACCGTAATTCTTCACTCTTATGACGATGAAATCGGTCACGTCTTCGGTTTTTGCAAAATCCTTATAGTCGTACGCATTTATTTCTGCCTTGACTTTTTCCATATCAACATCAACGCCCGCGCCCGTGTTCTTGGGGTCATAGTAGCTACCCTCCACGCTTACGCTCTTGTCTGAGGCGTACTCATAAAATTCTACTGTAGATCCGACATTGCCATCATTGTTGTTATTGTTATCATTTGTGTTGTCGCAAGCTACAAAGCAGCACACGGCAAGACATATTGCAATAAATAATACTAAAATTCTCTTCATTATGATATTCCTTTTCTTTTTTATTAAAGCAGTTCTCTACGGAGCTCTGCGCCCGTTTTCGCGCTTATATACGCGGGGGGAACGTCAAGCACGGTCTTGCAACCGCTCGCGCCCTCAATATTCATTCTGTACGCGGCTCTTGCGTAAGCCACGATAACCGATGCGGTAAATTCGGGGTTGGAATCAAGCTTCAAGCTATACTCAATTATGTGATTATGCTCAAGCTGTGCTCCCGTTTTGCCGCTACGGATAACGAATCCGCCGTGAGGTATGCCCGCGTGATCGCGGTCAAGCTCTTCCTTGGAGATGAAATGCACCGTGGTGTCGTAGTCCGCAAAATAGTTGGGCATATTCTTTATTTCGCTCTCTATTCTCGCCTTATCCGCGCCATCTGCTGCTACGACAAAGCACTCTCTTGTGTGCTTCTGACGAGTGGTAAGCTCGGGGTTGTCGCCGCATCTTACAGCCTCAAGCGCGTTCTCAACGGGAATGGTGTACTGCTTTGCGTCAAGCACTCCGTCGATTCGTCTTATAGCGTCTGAGTGCCCCTGACTTACGCCGCGTCCCCAGAAGGTATAATCCTTGCCACATGGCAGTATCGCGCCTCCGTAAAGACGGTTGAGCGAGAACATACCCGGGTCCCAGCCTACTGAGATAAGCGCGACTTTGCCAGACTCTCTTGCCGCCTTGTCTACGTTTTCAAAATGCTCGGGGATTTTTGCGTGTGTGTCGAAGCTGTCAACACAGTTATAAAGTCTTGCTATTGCGGGGGTCTGCACGGGGAGATCCGTCGCGCTTCCGCCACAGATTATCATTACGTCTATTTTATCAGTCATCTCAGACACGGCATCAACGTGATAGACGGGTACGTCACGCACGGTCTTCACGCTCTCGGGCGCGCGGCGGGTAAACACACCAACAAGCTGCATATCGCTATTCTGGTATATGGCGCACTCTACTCCTCTGCCGAGATTTCCGTATCCAAAAATTCCTACTCTTATACTCATTTTCGAGGTTTGCCTTTCTATGAAATTTCGAACATTAATATTTTATCACAAAGCCTTTGTGTTTTCAATAGATTAAACATAATTTTTTGAAAAAATACACTCAGGCTTCACATAAAGGCTTGACATTAAGCTATAAAAGTGCTACAATGTTGAAAAAGAATAAAAATCTGCCACCGGGTAGGAAATGCAAGGCATTCGTTTGCGTATCGTTAGGTCTTTGAAGATACGCAGAACGGGTGTTTATTTTTTTGGAGGTTTTATGAGTAAAATCAAAGCTCTTATCAAATATTTTTCAAAGGGCGAGCTTATACTGTGGTGCTCCTCAGTGACACTTATTATCATTTCTTTTTGTATATTTGACAGAGAAAGCTATTTAACGCTTATCGCTTCTCTGATAGGAGCAACCTCCTTGATCTTCAGCGCAAAGGGCAACCCATTCGGACAATTATTGATGATTATTTTCAGCGCGTTGTACGGTGCTATTTCCTGGAGCTTTGCCTATTATGGAGAGATGATAACGTATCTTGGAATGACAGCACCTATGTCACTTTTTGCATTGATCGCTTGGCTGAAAAACCCGTATAAAGGAAACAAATCCGAGGTTAAAGTAAACCGATTAAAGCATAAAGAGATATTTTTTATGATTGCGCTGACAGCCGCTGTAACCTTTATCTTTTATTTCATATTAAGAGCCTTTAATACATCAAATTTAATTCTAAGCACATTGTCCATCACTACAAGCTTTCTTGCAGTATATTTAACCTTCAGGCGCAGCGCGTATTTTGCCCTTGCGTATGCGGCAAACGATATCATTCTGATTTTTCTTTGGATAATGGCAACTATAACGGATATATCCTATCTTTCTGTCGCTATCTGCTTTGTAATGTTTCTGGTAAATGATATTTATGGATTTTATAGTTGGCTGAAAATGGAAAAGCGGCAAACAAATTGATGATGAAAACAGTCCAAGTCTGCGACTTGGACTGTTTTATTGTTTATTCTTGGTTATTCTCTGTTGTGTTTTTGTTTATACTCTTTATCAAAATCGCGCTTGCAAACGCGGACGCTACAAATATCGCCAGCACCAAAACCGAGCCAAAGTCGTTTTTCGGAGCTATAAGTATCATAAGAATACCTATAAGTCTGCCCGCGGCGATAAAGAACTCTCTGACGGTATGCACCTCTGCCGCCTCATCGGTCATTCCCATTTTCTGCTCGATCACGTTAAAATACGTGTTTATTACAGGCATATTTACGAAAATGTTGAAAAAGCTGTATACAAAATAAAATATACTGAGTGTCCAGAGGTTAAAGCCAAACCACATAACACAGCACGCGGCAAGTGTCAAAACAGTTCCTATAAGTATGGATTTTACCCTGTTCTCCTTTGAGATAACAACGCCATAAACTATCGCGCCAATAATAACGAGAGTGCTTCCCACCCCTGCTATCAAACTGACGGTCATTTCGTCGCTTACAATTCGGTACACAAGTATGGTTATGTACAGTCCTATGGTAAAGCATCTGAAGTTATCAAGAAGATTTACTATCATTATGCGTCTGCCGTCTTTGTTTTTGCATATAGTCTTGAATACCTGAAAAAAACGGATATTTTTCTTGCATGTTTCTATCTTTTGGAGCCTTGTCGTAGTAAACAAAGCCGCAAAAGCTATAAGCGCCACAAGGCCAAAGACTATTTTGTAGCCGATAAACTCATTAAATATTGTAATGAGATATCCTGAGAGTATTGGAAGTATGAGCGATATTATCGTGCCCAGCACAGTCAAAACCCCCGATATTGCATCTCTGTTTCCGTCATGGGTATAGTGGATCATCTGAACACTGTAAATAGCGTAGTAATATCCCGCGCCAAAGCTTATAAGCATCGCAAGCAAGGGATACAGAAAGGCTATGTCCTCACCGAAAATGCACATAAGAACAAGCGCCACCGCATAAAAGCCAAAGCCTATTCTCTGCGTCAGGAGATACCCTCCGCGTCGGGAAATCCAGAACGACGTACACATAGCGATAGGCTGGACTGTCGCTAAAATTATATTGTATATCATTACCTCACTTGAGGTGTTGCCGTAAGCTTTAAGCAAAAAGGTGTTTACAAAGATGTTCAGTATGGTTATCATACCGTTGAAAAACACCTGCAGAAAAATAAAGCTGCTCACCTTGCGGTCAGAAAGACACGCGAATTTTTCTTTGAATTTCATATTTCCCTCTACAGAAGTTTATATCTGTATGTTATTATACCGCATTTGAAAATGGGTGTCAATAAGATGAGTAGTTTTTTTGTAGAAATTTATCTGCGATAACACAAAAAAGCACCCAATAAAGCAATCAATGTTGGTGAGGGCGGGACTTGAACTTTCACCTGAAATCTGCGATTTCAGGCAATAGGTTCTTCATTGTCCTTCGTCTGCACCAACACAAAAGGAGGCAACCGATAAAGCAATCTATATCCGCGAGGGCGGGACTTGAACTTTCACCTGAAATCTGCGATTTCAGGCGATGGGTTATGCGTTGCCCTTCATCCGCACCAACACAAAAGGCACCCCAATGGGTGCCTTTTGTGTTGGTGCGGATGGAGGGAGTTGTACCCATATGGAAATGCTTTCACTGGGACCTGG
>JAZRCL010000050.1:0-1808 GCA_045659745.1 Eubacteriales bacterium | reverse complement strand
TGCGCCGAAAACGATAATCAATCGTTTTCGCCTTGCTACCTGGTCCCTCACCTTGGTTGGTGACTTCAAGAGGCTGTGGCTCAATTCATTATTTCAACTAAAAAAAGCAAAGGAGAGCTTTTGCTCTCCTTTGCTTTTTTTGGTCGGAGTGACGGGATTCGAACCCACGGCCTCTTGGTCCCGAACCAAGCGCACTACCAAACTGTGCCACACCCCGATTATTAAAGTTTGAACTCACGGCCTCTTGTCTCGAACTGCCGAGCATGCGAGGCACACAAACGCATGTTTGTGCAACGAGCGAAGCGAAGTATGCGCACATACCAAACGCAACGCTTGAGTTGCTGGCCACACCCCGATAACACCACAATATTATAACACAAGATAAATGCTTTGTCAATCGCTTTTTCAAATTTATTCCCTACTTTATTGCAACTTAATATGGGCATTAACGCTATAAAAATACAAAGGGGGCTTGCGCCCCCTTTTCTTATTAGGTTAAATTATTATCTGTCCTTGATTGCATCAACGGGCTTGCGTCTTGCTATGTTATATACGGGCAAGAAGCTTGCGAGCAATGCCACTCCTGCGCTGATAACAAGCATCAATGCGAATTGACGTATGCCATATGTCAGGACGGTGATATTTATTCCGTTGTTGTGCATCCATGTGTTAGCGACTATAATTCCTGCAATTACTACCGCGGTGGACAAAATAAAGTTGATCAAAGCGATTATAAGCGCCTCACTGAAGAATATCTTAAATACGTCGGACGAGCGCGCGCCTACTGCACGGAGTACGCCTATCTCACGTTTCTTATAAGATATAGACGTTGCTATAAAGTTCATAAGCAACAGCGATGAGAACACCGCAAATACTATACCAACGATAACGAATATCTTTGAACAAACCTCGATGATTTCGTTGAACGTTCCAAGCGTATCCATAATGGGATTCTTGAGTTCAAACTTAAGGTCAACGCCCTCTTCGGCATACGACATATCAACGAGCTTCTGTATTGCGCCGCGGTCTCTGCCCATGGGAGCTAATGCATATCCCCAGATACCGTCCTCGTGCTCTGCTATGTCCTCGTGGTAGGTATAATCTTCCTTATCTGCATATATTTCATCGCGCCATGTTATATAATCAGCCATAAGCGTGTCGCTGACTACCATTTCGGTATGATTTGCTTTCTGCATATCATAAGTACCGACGATCTTGAATTCGTAGGTCTTTATATCAGAGGTGGTCTGGAATTCATAATTGTTTTCCTCTGTCTTAAAGGTGAGGCTCTGGAGCATCTCCTCTATAGACGTGCCGCAGAGATTCATAAACGACTCCTGCGCTATTTTCTCAAGATCCGAGCCGGTGTAATCACCGAATTTGTTTTCGTTATATCCGTAATCCGAATTATTCAAATACCAATACAGATAGAAGTCACGGGCTCTGAACATCTTGTCATCTTCCGTAAAGTCGTTCCAGTTCTGCTCTGTCACACCGAAATCCTTATTGTCAAGCATCAGGCGAACAAATTCCTCATTCTCCCAGAGTCTGTCTTCGTAGAAATCCGCCTCGGCGTATATCATACGCACCATATCCTGAATCTGATGCCTCCATACTGTGTACTCGGGGTATTCTTCACTCGTGTTGTAAAGAATCTCGTAAAGGCTCCAGATATTATCAATAGAAATGCCGTCAGTATCCTGAATACCGTACATATCCGCTACGAAAGGAAGAATGTCCTCTCTGACTGTTCTGTCAAAGTCACTTCTATACTTGAAGCTACCGTCATTCATGAAAACGGGAGGCTC
>JAZRCL010000049.1:0-15675 GCA_045659745.1 Eubacteriales bacterium | reverse complement strand
ATGTGCAAGGGCTCGCTTTATGCGTACAGCGACACCATAAATCAGGGCTACATATCTCTGCCCGAGGGAATACGCGTTGGCGTTGGGGGCAGGGCGACGTGTGAGGACGGGAAAATAATAGGTGTTTACGACGTAGGTGCTCTTTGCATACGAATACCGCACAGACAAAAGCGGGTTGGCGGTGAGGTGTGCGAGCTGCTCAAAAGCTTTAATTTTGGCAAGGGCGTGCTTATATATTCTCCGCCCGGGGTGGGCAAGACTACGCTCTTGCGCGGGTGCGTGTCAATTCTCGCGGGAGGAGATAACCCCTTGCGCACGCTTGTGATCGACACTCGCGGCGAGCTTGGGTTTTCGCTTGACGGTGAGGAGCTTTGTCTTGACGTATTATCAGGTTATCCTCGCAGACTTGGGATTGAGATAGCCACAAGAACTATGAATGCCCAGCTTATAGTCTGCGACGAGATTGGCGACTATGAAGAGGCGTTGGCGCTTGTGTCATCGCATAATTGCGGTGTTCCGCTTATAGCGAGTGCGCACGCGGGAAGTCTTTCTGAACTGCTTTCGCGCACGGGTATCAGACTGCTTCACGAGGCGGGAATATTCGGGGCGTATGTGGGAATATCCCGCGCGCCGTATATGGATTTTAACTACAATATTACGTTGCATAAGGATGCCTTACCGAAATCTTTTTAGTACTTTAGGGAGGTTTTTATGATAAAGCTGTTTGGAAGTCTGCTTTTAGCGCTTACGGGACTTACGCTCGCGGTATCCATATCAAGATTTGAGCAGAAAAAGCTTCGGGTAATAGACTCGTTTATAAGTCTTATTTTTCATATAAAGGGGCAGATAGACTGTTATAGCCTTCCGCTATGCGATATTTTGCGCAACAGACCGAGCGGACTGGAGCTTCTTGAGGGGAGTGAGGATCTTGGCGAGATACTGTATCACGCGAGAATATATCTTGATGCCGAGACGTATAGATTGCTTGAGAGCTTTTACCTTGAGTTCGGCGGTCTTTACAGAGAGGAGCAGTTAAAGCGTTGTGATTATTACATAGAAGCGCTTGGCGAGCAGAGAAGGGCGATTTTTGAGGACCTGCCCGCGCGTCAGAAGATTGGAAGCGCGCTGTGTATATGCTCGACCATAGGAATACTCATAATTTTATGGTGATAAATTCAGAAAGGAAAGGAAACAAATTTGGATATTGCAATTGTACTAAAGGTTGCCGGGGTGGGAATTCTCGTCTCGGCTGCCTCGCAGATACTTGCCAAATCGGGTAGGGACGAGCAGGCTATGCTTGTCACCGTATCGGGAATTATAGTTGTGCTTATTATGCTCGTTCAGGAGATAGACGAGCTGTTTTCTCTTGTGCGCTCAGTATTCGGATTTTAATGCAGGATATAGTCAAAATACTCGGTATAGCGATAATGTGCGCGTGTGTCGCGGTAGTGATAAAGAGCGCGAACAAGGATTTTTCGGGAATAGTTAAGGTGGTCTCCGCCGCGATACTTGCGGGGGGGGTGATGATAATCGCGTCGCCGCTTATTGAATTTATCACGGATATTTCCGAGGGGACGCAGATAAATACATATCTGTCGGTAATGCTCAAGGCTTTAGGTATTGCATTTCTGACGCATATATGCGCCTCGGTTTGCAGGGATTGCGGAGAGCAGACTATTGCGGGATATGCCGAGCTCGCAGGCAAGATAGAGATGCTTATAATTGCATTGCCGCTTATCGAGGAGCTTATAACAATAGCCGAGGACTTGGTACAAATGATATGAAATTAAACAAAAAAAGGTTGATAAAAATTCTGTTTGGTATACTGTCTGTTTTTTTACTGTCAGGCGTGTTTTTTGTTCTTGTTGGAGCGAAGGAGAATACGATGCCGGACGGATATGAAAATTTTTTAGACGGTCTGCCCGACGACACAAAGCAGCTTTTGCCCGAGAATATATACTCAAATGATGCGGACAAGGTTGCCGACGCGGTAAGCGAGATGAGTGGAGTGGAGTATCTTTTGTCCGCGGTCATAAGCTGCTTGGGCTCGGCAATTGTAAATATTATTCCTCACGTAGCGCTTCTATTGGGGCTTGTAGTTTTGTCATCTCTCGGTGGGCTTATGTCGGCGCATCTCTCGCCGAGCGCGTCGCGTGCGTTTGATATATGCTCGCGTTTGGTAGTGTTTTGCGCTATTGGTGGAGTGGCAATATCCGTGCTTGAGGACGTAAAAGAGTTTTTCTTAAGGATAAGCGGGATAATATCCGCGCTTGTGCCGCTGTCAGCAACGCTTTATACAATGGGAGGAAACGTTAGCGCGGCATTCAAATCAAGCTCGGGACTTCTTGTGACATTAGGCATTATTGAATTTATATCGGGCGTGGTAGTGATACCCCTGTTTTGCTTTTGTCTAGCCTTAAGCTTTGTGTCAGGTATTACGTCGGACATCTGGGTGGGCAACGTAAGTGGCTCGGTCAAAAAGACGTTTTTGACTGCTCTGGGGATAATTACCTCAATACTGAGTATGTCCTTATCCTCGCAGACAGTTATCGCGTCCAAGGCGGATAGTATGGCTATCAAGGGCGCGAAAATGTTTCTCGGCAGTATTCCTGTGACGGGGGGCGCGGTGTCGTCAAGTATTGGCACGCTTGCGTCAAGCGTGGAGCTTATAAGGGGCGCTGTGGGTGTTGGAGGAATAATCATTTTATTGCTTTTGCTACTTCCTGTGATAATTGAGCTATGGCTTATGCGGAGTATATACGGTATGCTTGGAAGCTTATCGGGAATGCTTGGTATGACGGGGGAGCATAAGCTGTTTTCAGAGGTATCCGAGCTTTACGGGATTCTTGAGGGAGTCGCGATAATGTGCTCTCTTGTGTTCTTTGTAGCAATGGCAACGCTTTGCACCACCGCGCCCGCAATTGCGTGAGGAGATATAAAATGAAGGAATATTTGTTAGGTCTCATAATTTGCGCCATTCTTGCCACGATAGTGTGCTTCATTGTGCCGAGCGAAAGCCTCAGGGGACATCAGAAATTTATTGCGGGACTGTGTATTATCTGTATTATGGCAAGACCTGCGGTGGGTGTGATAAATTTTATACTCGAGCTTGATATAACTCTTTACGTACCCGATATACCGTCTGAGGAATATCAGGACGAGTGGGAGGATTATCTCAAGGATTACGGTGAGGGGGCGATAAAGGAGTATATCTGCGCAGAGCTTGAGGCGACATTTGGCGTTTCTGCGCGCAGGGTATCTGTGACGTATAAAAATGATATTGATGAGCCTGCCTTGGAGAAAATATATATTGAACTGCCGCGGAGCGCGGCTTTTAAGGATACGGCAAAATTTGAGGTATATTTTGAGAAGATATTTGACTGTGAGGTCATAACTGCAATAGGATAAGGGGGATATATGCAGAAAAAAGAAGAAGTGTCGGGAGCACTCAGACACATGAGAAAGAGCGGTGCGCTATGGATAGTTATTTGCGCATTCGTGGTTGGAATAATTATGCTTATAATAGGTAGCGGAGCCTCCAAAAATAAGCAGGAAGAGGAGCCAAATGACGAGTATATTCGCAATGCCGAGGGCTTTGAAGCGTACAAGACGGCGCTTGCGTCAAGCATTAAAGCGAGCTGTGAGAGACTGATCGGTGTGGGGGACATATACGTTTTGCTGGATTTTGAGTCGTCGGGAGAGATTATATACGCGCAAAACTCAAACACAAGCTCGGACGGTGACAGAAAAGAGGAGTACGTCATAGTAGGGAGCGGCTCAAATGCTCAGGCGTTATATCTTGGGCAGAAATTTCCCGCATTGTCAGGAATAGGGATAATTTGTCCGTCGTCGGTCACTCAGTCAAGGAAGGACGAGATATCCGCGTTGCTCTCCTCGGCATACGGATTGCCGCTGACGAGAATATACGTAATTTAATTTTATACTTTTGGCATAAGTTGGATATGACTCAAATATAATATACCAAGCAAAAAGAGCGGCGGGCAGATGCCGTCAAAAATAACCTATATTCAGGAGGGCACAGTAATGGCATTTAAGGATTCAATGGACTCGGTTAAGAAATTTTTTCAGAAGATAGGCAAGAAAAATCTTGTCATAGCAAGCGCGGTGGTGCTTATCGGTGTTGCGGTATTGGCAAATTGGCTGATATTCAGAGACAACGACGGTGGCTACGACTATAACGGCGGTGACGGAATGGTTGGTATTCTTGATAATACCAAGGATCCCACGTCCGACGGCACATCAAACGAGCAGAGCACATCCACTCCCAACACTGATACATCTGCAGACAGCTATTTTTCATCTATACAAGTAAGTCGTCAGAGAGCGAGAGACGAGGCTCTTGAGGTGCTTCAAGCAGTCATTGATAATTCAAGCGCCACCGAGCAGGTAAAGGCAGAGGCGGCTGCGGAGATCTCGCAGATCTCTCTTGAGATGCAGCAGGAGGCTAATATTGAGTCTATACTCGTATCCAAGGGTTTTGAGAAGTGCGTTGCGGTAATCAGCGGAGATAGCGCGAATATCGTTGTAAAGAGCGAGGACGGCAAGCTCACACCCGCTCAGCTTGCGCAGATAAACGCTGTGGTCTACGAGCAGGCGGCTATTGAGCCCGTCAACATTTCCATAGTTGCAAAAGCATAATCGTTTTTACATAAAAAAGCCGTCACGGCACATTTGTCCGTGACGGCTTTTTGTGTGATTGCGCGACGAATAATAAAACAAGTCCTTCACTTGCGCAGATCACATAGCATATAATGTATTGAATGCTTTTTGGGGGAGAAATATTGATGTCTATGAGTTTTTTTGCCGCGTCAAATTCCGCGGATGGATTCAAAAATTATTATAAGGAATGTTTCGAGAGGGTTGACAGACTTTTTATTATCAAGGGCGGTCCCGGTACTGGTAAAAGCACGTTTATGAGGCGGGTAGCCGATATGGCAGAGGCGCGGGGTGGGTACGTTGAGAGATATTTTTGCTCATCCGATCACACCTCGCTTGATGGCGTAATGTTTGACTGCGGTGGCGAGCAGGTTGGAATCATCGACGGAACGTTTCCACATCCGTACATAGAAAGACTCCCGGGAGTGCGGGAGGAGATAATAAACACGGGGCGTTTCTGGGACAGAAAAATACTAAAGAAAAACGGGGATAAAATAAGGGAGCTATCTCAAACAAAGAGTCAGTGCTACGATACGGCGTACGCTTATCTGAGAGCCTGCGGAAATCTGAACGAGGTATATAATTCATACGGCAAATCAAAAGTTAATATTGAAAAAATGAACGGAGCGGTGGCAAGACTGATGAAAAAAATACCAAGTGGGGAGTCTTATTCCTCTCTGCCTGCGCTTATCAACTGCATAGGAATGCTGGGTCAGGCGCATCTGGAGACATTTGAGGAGAGAGCGGACAGGATATATCTTATTGTCGGAGATTATGGTTCAGAGGAGTATTTACGAGCCATACTTGAATCTGCAAAGCAGAAAAATCTTTTTGTCCGTATAGCTCAAAGCCCAATATATTACCGCGAGCTTGACGGAATTTATTTTGAGGATGCAAAGCTTTGGTTTGTAAAAGAAACTGCCTTGTCAAATGACTCAAGAGAAAAATATAATGACAAGATAAGTATCGTAAATATGGAAAGATTTTATTTCTCGGACAGTCACGAGCAGAACAAAAAGGAGAAAAAATATTGCAGGCGGCTTTTGCAGATGTGTGCCAAAGGCGCCGAGGGCGAACTTGAGCGTGCGGGGAAGCATCACTTTGAGCTTGAGCAGATATACAAGTCGGCTATGGACTTTCAAAGCCTTGAAAAATTCAGTGAGGATTTTTGTAAAAGTTTATTTGACTGACGCAGGCTTTTTGCTTGACAATCGGGTATAAAAATGTTATAATACCATAGTAAAATAAAAACTAGGATGGATAAAATGAAAAAAGCTATAATAATTTGTATTCTCGCGGCTGCATTGATAATCTCTCTTGTCGCGTGCTCGAACAAAAATAATGCTGAGCAACCTACAGAGCTTCCCTCAGGCGAAGCATCAGACGTATGCACTGAGGAGCTGATATATAAGCTTAACGATGACGGACAGTCGTATAAGCTCGTAAGCGTTGCTAAATGCACGTGTGAGAACATAGTTATTCCCGAAACATATAACGGTTTGCCCGTCACACAAATAGGCGACGGAGCATTTAACAAATGTCAGACGGTAAAAAGCATCACATTACCCACAAGTGTGACAGGAATATGGCATAGAGCTTTTCTTAATTGCAACAATCTTGAAAGCATCAATATTCCTTCAAGTGTTAAGGAAATAGGATTTTACGTATTTTCGGGTTGTAGGTCTCTTAAGACGGTGACTATTCCCGCGAGTGTAGATTACGTTGGCGGTGATCTTTTCAAAGGATGCAGCAATCTTACCTTGAACTGCGAGGCTGACAGTAAGCCTGCCGAGTGGGAAAGCAACTGGAGCTCGGGTATCGAGGTAAATTGGGGCTACACGGCAGAATAAATGCAATAAAAAAATGCGGATTGCTCCGCATTTTTTTATTTTTCGGGGTCGAGGTATTTCCATGCGCCCGTGATGTAGTTTATTCCCGAAATGATTGTGAAGATTATCATAACTCCTGTCATAAAGAACGTCAAGGGAGGGAATTTGCATACCCAGCCGCAAAGTCCGAGAGAGGAATATATAACAGGCTCAATTATTGCCGCTACCACGGCAATTATCTGTGTGACGGTCTTTATCTTGCCGAGCATGTTCGCAGCGATAACCACGTTCTGCTTTGAGGACGCGATAAGTCTTATAGATGTGACCGCAAGCTCGCGGAATACGACGATAACCAGCGCCGCAAAGTAAAGCGTTGCGAGATTTTTGTTTGCTACTACTGCGTTGTAGTAGAATATGCAGACCATAGCGCCGATAACCATAAACTTATCTGCCAGAGGATCAAGGAACTTTCCGAAGTCTGTCACGAGATTATGTTTTCTTGCGATCTTGCCGTCGAGCATATCCGTGAGAGATGCGGCAACAAAAAGCACCGCTCCAACTATCTGTAGAATAGCATTTGTTGTGGAATTTACATTCGCAAAGCAGGGAACAAGCATTACTGCCATAAATATCGGTACCATTATAAGTCGAAGTACCGTGAGTTTGTTTGGAAGATTCATTTTCATATTTGTCTGCCTTGCCTTTCTCATTTACTTGTAGCAAATCCGTAGAGGTCGTAGTCAAGTACTTTGCGGATCTTTACGTTTACAAATTCACCGGGGGTGAGCTTTCTGTCGGACTTGAAGAATACCTTTCCGTCAATATCGGGGGCGTCTGCCGCGCTTCTGCCAAAATAAGACTCGCTTACGGGGTCGTAGTCCTCGCAGAGAACAGTCACGGTCTTACCGACTTTCTGTTCATTCTGCTCGTAATTTATCTCAAGCTGACTGCGCATAAGAATATCCATTCTATCCTGCTTTACCTGCTCGTCGATCTGATTTTCAAAGTTATATGCAGGGGTGCCTTCCTCGCGGGAGTAGGTAAATACGCCTGCGCGCTCAAATCTTGCATCCTTAATAAACTCAGCAAGCTCGCAGAAATCCTCCTCGGTCTCGCCGGGGAAGCCGACTATAAACGTTGTTCGGATGGTTATGTCGGGAATCTCGCGGCGAAGAGTGGACACAACTTCACGAATAAGCTGACCGTTTCCATGTCTGTTCATTCTCTTGAGAACAGGGTCAGAAATGTGCTGAAGGGGAAGATCAAGATATTTGAGTATTCTCGGATTGTCACGGAACTCTGCAACGAAGCCCTCAGTTATCTTGTCTGGGTAGCAGTAGAGCACGCGTATCCACGGTATATTGGTTTCCTCTGTAATCTTATGAAGAAGCTTGTCAAGACAGTACTCACCGTAAAGATCTTTTCCGTATCTCGTAGTGTCCTGAGCAATAATAGTAAGCTCCTTGATACCCATCTCGTCAAGCTCTTTTGCTTCTGCGATAAGGTCTTCCATTGGGCGACTGCGGAATTTTCCGCGAATGTCGGGAATAGCGCAGTAGGTGCAACGGTTGTCGCAGCCCTCGGATATCTTGAGGTATGCGGCATATTCGGGGGTTGTGAGTACTCTGTCGCCGCCAAGACGCACTGTGTTTTTATCCTCGCAGGAGTAGTATCTTTCCTTATTCTTTTTCTTGTTAAGGTTAGCTATAACACTCTCAATGGCAGGCACGATATTATGTATGCTTCCAACACCAAGCACCGCATCAACCTCGGGAAATTCCTCGAGAATCTCGCGTCCGTAGCGTTCTGCCATACAACCCGTGACGATTATACCTGAAAGTCCGTTGTGCTCCTTGAGCCAAGCAACGTCAAGAATATTATCGATAGCCTCTTTTTTTGCGGATTCAATGAATGCGCAGGTGTTTATGATAATAATGTCCGCCTCGGTATCCTCGGGGGTTATCTCGTAGCCCGCCGACATTACTTCGTGAAGCATTACTTCTGTGTCAAGCTGATTTTTGGGACAGCCAAGTGAAACAAATCCAATTTTCATTAAATAAACCTCTTTTTTATATTTATCCAACATATAATTTTATCATATAAGTGCACAAAAGTCAAGGAATTTTGATAATTTGAGTTGACAGGTAAATTTTTTTTTGGTATAATACCTATCGTAGCTTTATCGGACGGTTGCGCGCGGTCACGCCGAAAGGTATCCGTGTGAGGAAAGTCCGGGCTTTTTGGGACAGGGTAGCTGATAACGTCAGCCACAGGTGACTGTCGGGAAAGTGCAACAGAAATAAACCGCTTCTTTGGTGAAATGAGCGCAGAACAACAAACGCGACAAAGGGAATACAAGGTAATCTGAAAATCAGAACTTTTTCTCTAAGGAAGAAATCCTTACGGATTTCATTTTATGCGTTTGTTTAGGCATCCCATTTCCCCTAAAGCAGTAAGGATGGAAAGGCGAGGTAAGAGCTCACCCACTCCTATGGTAACATAGGTTTGCTGTAAACCCTACCTGAAGCAACACCCTATGGGAAGGACGTCCCAATCTCCGCAAGGATACTGTGGGGTGGCACGCCGTGAGAACGGCGGAGCTTTTCGGTGACGGAAAGCAAAGATTGATAACCGTCGATTACAGAACCCGGCTTATAGATAGAGCTATAAAAAAATCCTGTTGTACTCAACAGGATTTTTTGTTTTATCTGGGTAGAATGACTGTAAAAGTTGAGCCTTCTCCAAGAGAGCTATCAACTTTTATCTCACCGCTTGCGAGGGCAACTATTCGTTTGACGATGTTAAGTCCTATACCGTTGCCGTTTGCTTGGTGGGATTTATCACCCTGATAGAATTTTTCAAAAATTCTATTCAGGGTTTCCTTATTCATTCCAATTCCGTTGTCCGAAATCGAACAGGTGACAAAGCTTTCATTTTCGATGAGCTTTACGGTGATTTTTCCGTCCTCGCCTGTGAAATTTATTGCGTTTGTAATGAGATTTATCCATACGTGAGAGAGCATTTCTTCGTTGAAATTATATTCCACCGAGTCGGGCAGGTCAAGGTCAAGCTCGATATTTTTCTCGCTCCAGCGGGGTTCAAGCAAAATAATGGAGTTTCTTATCTGCTCGTCGAGCGAAAATACAGTTTTTTCGCTTACTATCTGCTGATTTTCAAGCTTTGTGAGGAGCAGAATATTTGTGGACATTTTCGAAAGTCTGTCTGACTCCGAGGATATTATCTCAACGTATTCGCGGCGCTGCTCATCGGTGAGGTTTTCACTTTGAAGCTGGCGCGCAAAGCCCTTGATTGAAACTATCGGGGTTTTGAATTCGTGCGAAAAGTTATTTATGAAGTCGTTGCGGAAAAGCTCGATTCCGTCAAGGTCGGACGCCATTTTGTTGAATGTACGCTCAAGCTCTCCGAATTCCGAGGGTTTGTTTTTCCTGTCCTGGTCCTCAACTCGTACCGAAAAATTACCCTTTGATATTTCTCTCATACCGTCCTGAACATTTTTAATTCTTGCAAGTATAAATTTTGACGTCACCGCTGAAAAAGCCGTTCCGATAATTATACACGCAACCGCAAACGCCGCAAGCACGGGGTATATGGAAGAATAGAGCGAATTTTTTATTGCGGGAATAAGGCTGAGCAAGAAAAATATTATTCCCGTCACAGCCGCCGTTGCCGCAATTATTATGAAAACTATTACGACAAAGTAGAATCTTATAGAGTATCTCGCCTTGATTTTATTGAGATTGGGCTTCAATTTTTTTGATATTTTCTCGCCCGACATGTTCTTCTTTCTGCTCATCTGAGGAATACCGCCTTGTATCCGAGTCCGCGTACGGTGATGATCTCAAAGTCTGAGTTACCTCTGAATCTGTCGCGCAGACGGCTGACGTGAACGTCGACCGTTCGCTCGTCACTCTCGCTCTCCATATCCCATATCTCGTCCATAAGCTGACGGCGCGTGAATATTTTACCGGGGTAGGAAAGTAGCTTGAACAGGAGCATAAATTCCTTTTGGGGAAGCTCATACTCACTCTTACCATCAGTCGAGACGGTCAGAGAGTCGTAGTGCAAAGTAGTGCTACCCACAGAGAGCTTTCGCTCGCTCGCGATTTTTGAACGGCGGAGAAGCGCGCCTACGCGAAGCACCATCTCCTCCTCGTCGATAGGCTTTGTCATATAGTCGTCCGTTCCGATTATGAAGCCTTTACGCTTGTCAACGGGGGACTGCTTTGCCGTGACCATAAGTATCGGAATGTTGCATCCCGACTGGCGAAGCACCTGTGTGAATTCAAATCCGTCCATACGGGGCATCATTATATCAAGCACGATAAGGTCAACGTGCTTTTTATCAAGCACCTCGAGAGCATCAACTCCGTCTATGGCGGGGAGGGTATTATAGCCGTACTGCTCAAGCACGGTACACATAAGCTTGCGTGAGTTTGTGTCGTCCTCAACGACCATAATATTAAACATAAAAACCTCCAAGTGCAAATTCTTTACATTATTATACAACTAAATTGTTAACTCAATATCAATTTTTGAAAAAATGTAAAAAAATCCCGACGCGAGCCTTGAGCAGACGACGGGATTTTTCTTTTGATTATTTTAATTTTAATGCATCGCGTTGCTTTGTGTGATATGGCATTCAAATGAATCGGAAGAACCCTTTACGTCAGGCGAAACAAATTTCCGAACAGCCTCGCCGCTCTCATGCGAATTGTTATACCAACACTCCTGATTATTTTCAGGGGCTTCTTTGATGACGTTGCGTTTCTTTTTTGAAAGCTTTTTGAAAATTTTTTTGAAAATATTCATAAAATACCCCCTATTACTGATGTACCTTTATTATATCACATACAATACCAAAACGCAATAATTTTTCTGAAAATAAATAAAAAGCCTTGCAGACCGAAGTCCGCAAGGCTTTTTTTATCTGTGTTTTAAGCTTAAAATTACTTAAGTGCAGCCTGAGCAGCAGCAAGACGTGCGATCGGTACTCTGAAGGGAGAGCAGGATACGTAGTCAAGGCCGATCTGGTGGCAGAACTCAACGGATGTGGGGTCACCGCCGTGCTCACCGCAGATACCTACGTGGAGGTTCTTGTTTGCGGGTCTGCCGAGCTGGATTGCCATATTCATGAGCTTACCAACACCTGTTGTGTCAAGCTTTGCGAAGGGATCGTTCTCGAAGATCTTTGCGTCGTAGTAAGCATTGAGGAACTTACCTGCGTCGTCTCTGGAGAAGCCGTATGTCATCTGTGTGAGGTCGTTTGTACCGAAGCAGAAGAAGTCTGCGTTCTGTGCGATCTCATCAGCTGTAAGACATGCTCTGGGGATCTCGATCATTGTACCAACCTCGTACTTAAGCTCAACGCCTGCAGCTGCGATTTCTGCGTCAGCAGTAGCAACTACAACGGACTTAACGTACTTAAGCTCCTTAACGTCGCCTACGAGAGGAATCATGATCTCAGGAACCATGTTCCAGTCAGCGTGTGCCTTCTGAACGTTGATAGCCGCGCGGATAACTGCCTTTGTCTGCATTGCTGCGATCTCGGGGTAAGTTACTGCGAGACGGCATCCACGGTGACCCATCATGGGGTTGAACTCGTGGAGAGAGGAAATGATAGCCTTGATCTGCTCAACTGTCTTGCCCTGTGCATTTGCAAGGAGAGCGATGTCTTCCTCAGTTGTGGGAACGAACTCGTGGAGCGGGGGGTCAAGGAATCTGATACATACGGGTGTGCCCTCGAGAGCCTCGTAGATCTTCTCGAAGTCGGACTGCTGGTAGGGAAGGATCTTTTCAAGAGCAACTTCTCTCTCTGCAGCAGTGTCAGCACAGATCATCTCTCTGAATGCTGCAATTCTGTCAGCCTCAAAGAACATGTGCTCTGTACGGCAAAGACCGATACCCTCGGCGCCGAGCTCACGAGCCTTTCTAGCGTCTGTGGGAGTATCTGCGTTTGTTCTTACCTTAAGTGTACGGAACTCATCAGCCCAACCCATGATTGTGCCGAAGTTACCGGAGATTTCTGCGTCAACAGTAGGAATGATGCCGTCGTAGATAGCACCTGTGGAGCCGTTGATGGAGATGTAGTCGCCCTCAACGTATGTCTTACCGTTAAGTGTGAACTTCTTGTTCTCCTCGTCCATTGCGATCTCGCCGCAACCGGATACGCAGCACTTACCCATACCACGAGCAACAACTGCTGCGTGAGATGTCATACCGCCACGTACTGTGAGGATACCCTGAGCTGCCTTCATACCTGTGATGTCCTCAGGAGAAGTCTCAAGTCTAACGAGAATTACCTTCTTACCAGCCTGGTTCCAAGCGTCAGCATCCTCAGCGGAGAATACTACCTGACCGCAAGCCGCACCGGGAGATGCGCCAAGACCCTTACCCATAGGAGTAGCGGACTTGAGTGCCTTTGCGTCGAACTGGGGATGGAGAAGTGTATCGAGGTTTCTGGGGTCGATCATAAGAACAGCTTCCTGCTTTGTCTTGTGACCCTCAGCAACGAGGTCAACTGCGATCTGGAGAGCTGCCTGAGCGGTTCTCTTACCGTTTCTTGTCTGGAGCATGTAGAGCTTTTCGTTCTCAATTGTGAACTCCATGTCCTGCATGTCGTGGTAGTGGTTCTCAAGAATCTGGCAAACCTCTACGAACTGCTTGTAAGCTGCAGGGAACTTGTTAGCCATTTCAGCGATGGGCATAGGTGTACGAACACCTGCAACAACGTCCTCACCCTGTGCGTTTGTAAGGAACTCACCCATCATCTTCTTTTCACCTGTAGCAGGGTCACGTGTGAATGCAACACCTGTACCGCAATCGTCACCCATGTTACCGAATGCCATTGCCTGTACGTTTACTGCTGTACCCCAGCTGTAGGGAATGTCGTTGTCACGACGGTATACGTTTGCTCTGGGGTTATCCCAAGAACGGAATACTGCCTTTACTGCGCCGATAAGCTGTTCCTTAGGGTCAGAGGGGAAGTCAGAACCGATCTTTGCCTTGTATTCAGCCTTGAACTGCTCTGCAAGCTCCTTGAGGTCGTCAGCTGTGAGCTCAACGTCAAGCTTAACGCCCTTTTCTTCCTTCATCTTATCGATGAGCTCCTCGAAGTACTTCTTGCCGACTTCCATAACAACGTCGGAGTACATCTGGATAAATCTACGGTAGCAGTCGTAAGCCCAACGAGCGTTGCCGGACTTCTTTGCCATAACCTCAACAACCTCTTCGTTAAGACCGAGGTTGAGAATTGTGTCCATCATACCGGGCATGGATGCACGAGCACCGGAACGAACGGAAACGAGAAGGGGATTTTCAAGGTCGCCGAACTTCTTGCCCGTAACGCCTTCCATCTTTACGATGTATTCCATGATCTCAGCCATGATTTCATCGTTGATCTGTCTGCCGTCCTCATAGTACTGAGTACAAGCCTCTGTGGAGATTGTGAAGCCCTGGGGAACGGGAAGACCGATGTTGGTCATTTCAGCGAGGTTCGCACCCTTACCGCCGAGGATCTCACGCATGTTTGCATTACCTTCTGTAAAGAGGTAACAATACTTCTTTGCCATTGGATTTTTCCTCCGTTATAAAAATATTTTTTTAACTTTTTCGCGAGGCAGAGCTTGTCCGCGTCAAAATACGCAGAGTTATCACTCTACCATCGCTCATTATACCATAAAAGTAAATAAAGGAAAAGACTTTCATTCAAAAAAATGGAAGTTACAAATGTAAACTTATTGTGAACGCTCGTCATAATGCTCAAAAAGTGTTTGACAATGGATATTTTTAATAGTATAATTGATAAGAACATAAAATCAGCCGGTCATTTCACCCCCACGGGTAGAAAAAGAGCGGCTTTTGGCGTTTTGTATTTTTAAGATAAGGATTATTGTATAATGAGCAACATTTTTGACATCTTCAAGAAAATAGAAAAGGAAAAAGAGGACAGGGCAACCGCTCCCATCACGCATATCGTGGTAGGACTCGGAAACCCCGGAGATAAATATTTTTACACCCGTCACAACGCGGGCTTTTTGGCTATGGACTACATCTCGCAGAGATGCGGCGCGACGGTCAATAAGTCCAAGTTCAAGGCGCTTGTCGGAGAGGGAATGATTGCTGGCAAGAGGGTACTTCTTATGAAGCCGCAGACCTTTATGAATCTGTCGGGTGACGCGGTAATAGAGGCGGCGAATTTTTATAAGATACCCGTTGAAAACATTATAGTTTTGTCCGACGACGTAAATCTTGACGTTGGTCGCATGAGAGTTCGCAAGAACGGCTCAGACGGCGGACAGAAGGGACTTCGCTCCATAATTCTTCGAATGAACTCTGACAATTTCCCGCGAATCCGTTTCGGCGTGGGCAAAAAGCCTCACCCCGACTACGACATGGCAGATTGGGTACTTGGAAATCTTTCTGAGACTGACAAAAAGGCTATATACGATTGCTTCGTTATGTCGTACGATGGACTTGAAAAGCTGCTTTGTGGCGACGTAGACGGAGCTATGCAGATTTGTAATTCCAAAAAGTAAGGTAAATAGATGAATATATTAACCGATAGCATCAGGGCTGACGGCGAGTACAGTCAGCTTCTGAAAACAGTAAAACAAAACTTCAAGGATAAGCCGTTGCCCGCGCTTGCGGGCGGTCTTTGTCCCGGTGCGGCGGATGCGCTCTGCTTAGCTCTTATTGAGGACACGGATAAAACGCGAGGTCTTCCTGCGCTTATTGTCTGCGCGGAGGAGAAGGAGTGCGTGCGACTTCGCAACACATTTTCTAAATTTGGCAAGCGCGCGGCATTTTACAGCTCGCGCGACTTGAATTTTCATAACATCAGCGCCTCTCATGAGTACGAGCATGAGAGGCTTGAGGTGCTTTCGGGCATACTCGGCGGCGCGTATGACGTGGTGCTGACTACTCCCGACACCGCGCTTGGCTACACCATGCCCGTGCAGATGCTTAAAAACAACACGATATCTGTTGATTACGACACGAGAATAGAGCCCGAGGCGCTTGCTAAAAAGCTTGTTGAGGCGGGATATGTGCGAGTGGAGATGGTTGACGGAGCAGGACAGTTTGCACGACGCGGAGGTATAGTTGACCTGTATCCGCCGTTCTGCCGTGTGCTTGCGAGCGATGGCTCGGA
>JAZRCL010000048.1:0-26495 GCA_045659745.1 Eubacteriales bacterium | reverse complement strand
TATTCTCAAGGAAATAGGAAACAAAAAATACACGCTTCAGCGTTCAAAGGGTCTTGGTGAAAACGACCCCGACATGATGTGGGAGACCACCATGAACCCCGAAACGCGCAGACTTATCGCCGTATCCCCCACCGACGCTCAGATGACCGAGGAGATCTTTGATACTCTGCTCGGAGATAACATTGCCGCAAGAAAGCAGTTTATTGCAACTCACGGCAAGGAGTATATGAAGGATATTGATGCATAAAGAAAAACAAAAAAACCGTTGCGCTGCAACGGTTTTTTGTTTTTATCAATCCAAATCAAGCTTGTCAAACACCTTGTAAATATCGCCTGCGCCCATGATAATAACCATATCACCCGGCTTTGCGTTGGCGCTTATAAGCTTTGCAACGGTGTCAAAGTCGCCCGCGTAAACACCCTTGTCTCCAAGTCTGTCGGCAATAATCTTTGAGGATACGCCAAGCGTATTTTTCTCTCTCGCCGCATAGATATCCGCAAGTATTACAAGGTCCGCGCTCTCAAAAGCGCTCTCGAAATCGTCAATCAGAGCGAGCGTACGGCTGTAGGTGTGGGGTTGGAACGCGCATATAAGTCTTCCCTCGCAAAATTCCTTTGCGCCCGAAAGTGTAGCCTTAACCTCGGCAGGATGATGTCCGTAATCGTCGTAAATACAAGCACCGCCAACATTTCCGCGGCACTCCATTCTGCGCTTTGCGCCCGTATATGCCGCAAGTCCATCGGCTATATTCTCTGCGGGAATACCGCAGATATACGCCGCCGCAAACGCCGCAAGCGCGTTGAGTATGCTATGCTTGCCAAAAGCGGGCAGATTGACGCGCACTAAAAATTCCCCGTTTTTATACATGTCAAATTCCTGAATATCGCAGGAATGTGTAATGTTTTTCGCTGTGAAGTCCGCATCCGTGTCAAGTCCAAAGGTCACGAGCGTACCCTCGTATTTTTCAACGGCTTTCATAATATTTTCATCGTCCGCGCAGGCAATAGCATATCCGTCCTTGCCTGTCAGAGACGCATATTTTCCAAAGGATTCGATTATCTGCTCGATGCTTTTGAAATAATCCACATGCTCGAGATCCGCATTGAGAAGCACCGCAACCGTGGGATTGAAATCAAGAAAGCTATCCATATACTCGCACGCCTCAAAGACAAAATTCTCATTGTCTCCGATATAATACGCGCCGTCCATAGCGGCATATTCCGCGCCCGATATGATCGTGGGTCTGTTCCCCGTTTTCTCACCGTATCTCAAAAATATCTCCGCGCACATGGACGTACAGCTACTCTTGCCGTGCATGCCCGCAACACCAACTCTCTGCGAGTATCCCGTCATTATGTATCCAAGATAGTCGGCTCTCGAAATGCAAGGTATACCAAGCTCACCCGCTCTTACGTACTCGGGATTGTCCTCGGATATTGCCACCGTATATACAAGTGCGGCGCAGTCTTCTCTGATATTTTTCGCGTCGTGAATATGGCTTATCTCTATCCCCGCGCTCTTGAGCTTTTGTATAAGCGCGCCGTCTCCTCTGTCCGAGCCTGAAACGGAATATCCAAGTCTTAAGGTAAGCAGAGCAAGCGAGGACATCATAATTCCGCCCGCGCCCACAAAATGTATATTCTTTCCCTTAGCCTCGCTCATTATTTTGCTTATAGCCTCAGCGCCGAGATGGGTATTTGGTGTAGACATATCATCACTCCTAACCTTATTCGTCAAAAAAACCTAAAAAATCTGATGTTTTTTATTTTTGGCAGAAAAATTCCCCCGTATCTTCACAAAAAAATGCCAATTCTTTTGATTAGTTTTCACACAGGGCAATTATAATATCATTGTACCATTAAATGGCAAAATTAAATTCACATAAAAATGCAACGGAGGAAATTCAAATGCAGATCACAGACGTTAAAATCAGAAAGCTTTTCAACGACGGACCCATGAAGGCAATCGCATCCGTCACCTTTGACGCTCAGCTTGCGGTGCACGACATTAAGGTAATCAACGCGCGAGACAAGTTCTTTATCGTTATGCCCAGCCGCAAAAACCCCGATGATACTTACCGCGACATCGCTCATCCCATCAACGCGCAGTTCAGAGCAGCTCTTGAGTCTGCAGTGATTGCCGCATACGAGGATGCTCTTGAGAACGCCGAAGCATTCGAGGAGCTCGCTGAATAAAAATACATTCAAACCGTCGGTCAAACGACGGTTTTTTTATTACAACTGTCCGTGCGAAAGCATTATTTCCCCGCGCAAAGTTATGTCGAGGCATCCAAAGGAGGCAGAATATCCGCTTATCGAGCCGGGATTGAATATGTATAGCGGCTTTGAGAGCATTGCGCTGTCGTTTGGCGTATATCTACGTTCAAACATCTGATGAGTGTGACCGAAAAGCACAATGTCAGCGTCTCGCTCCGCCGCGTCGTATATAAGACTTCCAAGCGAGGACTTTACTCCGTGGGCGTGTCCATGCGTGATGAGAATTTTTTTATTGCCTAAAATTATCTCTTTTTTGTCGGGATATTCGTCCGCGGTTGAGTAAAACATATCGCAATTTCCCTTTACCGCGTATACGGGTGCGTCAAAATGGCAGTAATCAAGATCTCTTATACCGTCGCCCAAAAAGAAAACTCCGTCGTATCTTCCCGCACGCTCCAAGACCTTATTTATGTTCTCGGGATGTCCGTGAGAGTCGGAAAATATCAAAAAATGCACAAATATCCCTCCCTCGCACGAAATATCCAACATTTATTATACCATTTCTTTGCCGTTTTGTCTATACGCCAAACACACTTTTTTTGTTTTCGTCATAAAATATCATTGAAAAATATCGCGGTTTGACTTTTCCCCGCCGCGATATACCGCGTGAAAAATGAGGTCTGCCTCAAATACAATTTTTCCCGCTACTGCCTTTTGCGCAGTGTGAAAGGACTTGGTGAACTTATGATGCTAGACAAAAACAGCGTGGAGCTCTTGCTTCGTCTTGGGGACGATCAGCTCATATCGGTTATAAAAAGACTTGCGGCGAACGCGGGAGTTGACGTGAGCACTCTTGAGATAACTCCCACACAGCTTGCGGGAATCCGTCAGGCTCTCTCAATAGCTACCGACGAGGATCTGCGTCACGCGTCCGAGCTTTTGCAAAATTTCAAAAACTCACAGGGGATGAACTGATAGTATAAGGAGGTATTTTTATGTCAGATCATGCAGATCTTGAAAAAAATATTCCACCGGACCTATTTTCCCTGCTCGGCAAATTTATGCAATCGGCGGCAAGTGAATCCAATGACGGCGCATCCGCCACAAGCACAGTCTCAGGTGCAGAACAAAAACAGGCAGGAGGCGATATTCTCTCCTCCCTGCTCTCAAATCCCGAGATAATTTCAAAGCTACCGCAAGTCATATCAATGCTAAAGCCACTGATGGATAGCGGAGCGTCTGTGCCAACGGCGACGCCTGCGCCTAATTCTGCGCACGTCGGCTCACAACCGTCAAGTAACGCGACACCCGCAGGCCTTATCAAGCCGCCAAAAAGAGAGTGCGACAACCGTGCAGCTCTCCTATACGCGCTCAAGCCATATCTCAAGCGGGAGCGTCAGGAAGCTATCGATTATATGGTAAAGCTATCAAAGCTGGGAGATATTCTTAAAAGTCTGTGAGGGATAAATTTATGTATTCAAGAGGTCCAAGAGAGCGGGAGGCTGTGAACGTGCCCGAAAATTATTCGGGAAACGCCTTTCGCAACAACATTTACACGGATATAGTACCCGAAACACCACGTGAGCCCGAGCCCCAAATAAAAGAGGAGCCTGCCGCCATTTTGCCGACTATAATAGAAACTGTCGCAGAAGAAAGACAACACAAGGATCATAGTCCGCGATCTGTTTTTTCGTCTCTCTTACCAAATTTTTCTTCAAGCTCAAAATTCCCCTTCGGGCACGGAATAGGCGCGGAGGAGCTATTCATACTTGGAATAATGCTGCTTATATATACGGCGGGCGACAGCGATCAGCCTATGGACAGCGAACTTTTACTGCTTTTATGTATCCTTCTCTTTTCGGGTTGAAAATTTATAAACGCTTTCATTCGTACTTTGAATGAAAGCGTTTATTTTATGTTTTTCGGTAAATTACGTCAAAATATCCCTTTTATATACAAAGAGTTTATTTTTCAACTTATTGTTTGTAATTTTATATCAAATTACAAGGTATTCCGTGTTTTCAAGAGATTGTATAGAATCGGGCTTTATATTCTGTGAGAGCTTGTTATTTTCGGAAAGGGCTAGAATAGGCGCATTATATCTTTTTGCAACGCTCCAGAGAGTATCTTTACGATTGGGATAGCACACCGTTATCTCACCGGATCCCTGTGCAAGACTCTCTCCAAGTCGGTAGGATTGGAGCGCGGTGCATTTATTATTTTTCCACATTCTTCCGCACATAGCAACCTCAGCATCTATTCCTACCCTCTCACCGTCAATACGCGCACGACAGGAAATAATATTCGCCTCAGCCTCAAGCTCTGCGGCCTCTACCGCCTCGGGCATATCGTACTCATATTTGAAGGGCATCTCTATCTCCGCACTCGAATAATCAGCACCGTCAAATAACTGGAGATTGAATTTGCATCTGCCCAGCATTTTGCACTTTGAGCCTTCCATTTTATACTCGTCAAATATAGCAGTACCGCAGGAGTCCATCACGGACATGTTCTCGCCGATTCCCGCCTCGGTCAGCGCCATACTCTCGCTAAAGGTAAAGTTGCGATTAAAGCCCGAGATGCCTTTGGGTACGTCCATTTCTCTGTACTGACATTCACTCTCGTGTGTCACAGAATATACGTCGGATATGTATTCAACGGGAACATTCTTCTGACAAACACTCTCAAGAAGCACTCCCGCCTCAACCGAGATTCTGCCATCGTCCACTGTAAGTGTAAGCTCCGCGAGACTTCCCTTGGCGTATGCCGACGAGTCGGGCGTCACGCCCTCGCAAGGGATAATGCTTGAGAACGGCAATCTTCTGAGCGTCACAGCAGGCATACTTCCATTTTCGCGACTCATAAGCACTTTAAGGTGAAGGTCTCCGCGGCAGATGACCTCGTCCTTTCCCGCGCTGACCTCGTTTACAAGAACTTTTCCGTCAGCGCACACAACGCGGAAATCTCCGTTTCTTGTGTCGGGAATTATCTCGTCGGTAAGCGTCAGCATCTCGCCCGCGCCCGTTATAACTCTTGAGTTCTGCACCTCACCCTTGAGTTTTTCTATACTTCCGTCACATTTTCTGATATTGCTCATAACTCTGCTCTTGCCGTATATTTTCGTGCGGGTCTTGAGTCGGCATTTGATGGTTATATGTCGCGGAGATGTGACTCTGCCGCTGACAAGGTCGGGGGTTATCTGCGCTACGGTGCAAAGCTCGTCGCCAAGGTCAATATACTCGTCTCTATCAATCGGGACACTCACACTGTATTCTCCCGTAAGCGGCGCGCAATAGACCTCGTTATCGCTACCCATATAAAGCACGTAATAATCAATATTTCCAGCAAACTCAGCCTCTCCCGCGCCGAAATACTTGGACGGAGGAAGCATAGAGGCAGTCACTCTCAAAAGTCTTTTTATCTCGGGTTGATAGTCAGGAAGTGAAAAGTCGCTTGACAGCTCGCTCACAGTATTTTTGTCTGCGGCAACAAGCTCAAGCTCCCCATATTCCTCAAAAAAATCATTATTTTTATCCATAAAATCCTCCTGCGTATGCCTATCGGCTCATTTTTACTAAATAATATGTCCAACACATAGCTTTTATTACACACGCGCCCGTCCATTTGCATAGAATGTATTGAAATAATCAAGAATGGAGACAATTTATGTTGGTATACAAAGAATACAACCGAGCGCGCGCCGTGGAATATGCAAAGACTTGGGCTTTTTCAAGAAATCCGTTGTTTATCGACTTTACAGGTCGCGGCGGAGACTGCACTAATTTCGTCTCGCAGGCTATATATGCAGGCTCATGCCAGATGAATTTTACAACGGATTTCGGTTGGTATTTTATTACGTCGGAAAACCGCGCTCCCGCTTGGACTAGCGTTGAGTATTTTTATGATTTCATTACGGGTGCGCCAAGCTTTATAAGCAGAAACGGCGGTATAGGTCCTTATGGCATAGAGGTTGGCGCGGAGGGAGTCGTTGAGGGTGACGTCGTACAGCTTGCAGATTCAAGCGGGGATTTTTATCATACGCTTCTGATAACAGGCTTCCGAGGTGGCCAAACTCTTGTCTCCGCTCACTCCAACGATGCTCTTGATAAACCGCTATCGGGATATAATTTTGCGGATCTTCGATATATTCATATAGAGGGGGTGCGCTTGGAGGTCGAGGACGACACCTGCTTTGAAGGACTTATAAGCGGAGAAAGCCTGAGTTTGCCTGAGTAATAGTCGAATTTTCTCGGGAAATGATTGACAAAAATCCTTGACACTTACTCTGCGATATGATAAAATTATTTTAAGGACTATGTTCTAAGGAGAGTTAATAAATGGAGAAGGGCAAAATAAAGAAAATACTGTTCTACAGTCTTATAATATTCGTCGGCCTCGCTCTGACCATTCTGTTTTATTTTATTCTGAATAATCAGACGGGCGCGGAGCCGTGGACTAAAAAAGTTATGCATATACTGCGCCCGTTCGTCATAGGCGGAGTAATTGCTTATATAATGAAAAGCACATGCAACTTCTTTGAGAAAATATACAAAAAAAGACTTCTCAAAAACGGAAAGCGCAGTGAGGCACGCGCAGAGAGCATAGCATCAAAGCTAAGCATTGTCACCACGTGCATTATATGGACTGCTGCCGTGGTCGGACTTGTTGCCATAATTATCAATCCGCTTATAGACAGCGCAAAGAACCTTATAAGCACTTTGTTTATAAACGTCCCCAAGTATGCAGAAGAAGCTATAGATTTCGTACACGAGAAGCTTGCGGGACGCCCTCAGCTTGAGGAATTCTTCGAGACTGCCATCAACGGCGCGACCAATAAGTTTAACACATGGGTAGAAGATGACCTTTCAGCATTTATTGAAAAAATAGGCTCAGGACTTATATCCGGAATTGCCGACGTAGTCGTACTCATAAAGGACATCCTTATAGGCTTGGTCGTTTCCTGCCTGTTCCTCTCCAGCAGAAAAATGCTCGCGGAAAAGTCCAAAATATTTATAAAATGTCTTTTCAAGGAAAACACTGCAAATGCAATTATCGACGAATTCAGATATGCGGATAAAATGTTCTCGGGATTTCTTGAGGGAAAAATAATCGGTTCTACGCTATTGGGTATTATCTACTACATTGCGTTGCTCATAATGGATATTCCCTACGCTCCTCTTATCGCAGTGTTCTGCGGTGTGACCAACATCATACCCATTTTTGGCCCGTTCATCGGCGCTATTCCGTCCGCTATTATAATTCTCACCGAGGAGCCTATAAAGGTTATCCCCTTTGTTATATTCGTATCCATTATGCAGTTCATCGACGGCTATATTATAGACCCGCACATCGTGGGCGGAAATATGAAAATGTCGGTGTTTGGCGTATTGTTTGCCGTCACACTGTTTGGCGGACTTTGGGGCTTTGGCGGATTGCTTGTCGGCGTTCCCGTGTTTGCCGTTCTTTACGATATAGCCGAGAAGATCGTTATATTCTTCCTCAAGAAGAAGGGCAAAGAGCACCTGGTTGATGATTTCAGAGCAAAATTCTCAACAAAAGAAGAGAAAAAAAAGATAAGAAAGATGGCAAAAGCCTCTGCTTCCTCGTCCGCCGTTTCAGACAGCTGTGAGGAGCCTGCTTGTGACGTCTGTACACAGCCCGATAACGAAACGGATGAGATTGAAAATTCCAACACCGATAAATAACGAATAATATAGGCAAAATAAACAAAAACCGAGTGTTTCAAAAACATTCGGTTTCTTGTTTTTTATTCAAAAAAACAATAAAATATTTCTTGACTTTTATATATTTTCGTGATATCATATTATTATAGAAAATCTTGCCTGATGGGCGTAGTGTTTGTTTCACAAGGCTTTTTAGACGGGGTTTATTAAAAAAAATCGAAAGGAAACACATTTTATGAACAAATGGCTGAAAATCCTGTGTCTCGTACTCGTTTTGGCGTTCATTCTCCCTGCTATCGTGGCTTGTGATAATGAAAAAACGCCCGACGAAGGCAACAACGGCGGCGACGACGGTGTCATTTTGGAGACACCCGACAAGCTTGACGGCACCAGATACGACGGCAGCACCTTCACCATCTACTCCCTTGGCGATATGTTTACAAAGAAGTTCTTCTTTGCAGACAAGACCACCGGTGACGGTATGAACGACACTATCTATCAGAGACAGCAGACAATCAAAAAGCTTCTTGGCGTTGAGCTCATCTACAAGGAGGCTGAAAACTCCGGTGAGGCCGCAGCTTACACGCTGTACGGAAGCGAAGTAAAGAACGCAATCAAGTCGGGTACTGAAAAGTATCAAATGGTTGGTACACACACCTACTATTCCATTCCCGACCTTATAACAACAGGTTCCCTTAAGGACTTCAAGGAGTTTGAATCCGTTGACCTTTCCAAGGATTACTGGAACCAGAGCATCATGGATCAGGTTGAATACAAGGGTCACTATTACCTTGGTTATAGCGATTACAACCTTGCTGCAACATACGTTGTTGGATACAACAAATCTCTCTACAACGAGTTTGAGAGCGCATTCAACGGCAATTCCATGTATGATTACGTAAACAACAACCAGTGGACTCTCGCAAAGCTCAGTGAGGTTGCAGCCTATGTCTACAAGGACGAGGGTGATCCCGCAAAGAACACCTACGGTCTTTCTGGCGAGGTTTGGGTTCCCTTCTGCGGATTCCTCCAGTCCAGCGGCGAGACAATAGTTGCAAAGAACAAATCATCCGGCAAGTATGAGCTTACCTGGTATGAAAACACTACAATATCCACCAAGCTCAACAACCTTATTGAGCAGATGAAGGATATTCGCGATATGAAGGAAGTACACTTCTGGCTCAACACCGCACACCAGTCTTACGGTGATACAACCGCATTGAAGCTTGCAAGCGGTAAGGTATTTATGGAATTCATGCAGACAGGTGAGCTTATCGCGATGAAGGACACTCAGATCAAGTTCGGTGTAGTTCCTTATCCTATGTACGACGAGGATCAGGCTAAGACCACTGGATACAGATCCCTTAACTGGGCAGGATTTATTGCGGTTCCCGCAAATGTTTCCAACGTAAAGATGGTAAGTGACGTTCTTGAGTGTATCGCATTCTACAGTGAGGACGTTGTTACGTACTACTACGAGAAGCTTCTCGGCCTTAAGGTTTCCGAGGCTCCCGATGATGCAAAAATGCTCGATATAGTTTGGGCAGGTGTTTGTACCGACTTTGGTCTCGTATACGGAATGATTGATACCAACGTTACCTTGGACTCCTTCGTATATTCCGTTCCTAACTGCATAATGCAGGATTCTACGTTCGCAAAGCTCAACGCTCAGAAGCGTCGTGCTGCTCAGAACGTTCTGAATACATATATCAACGACAAATAATTCTATAAACAAAAGCCGTATCGCATGTGCGATACGGCTTTTATTTATACCTTTCACACATTTTCCGGGATTTTATGTTAAATATAATTTAAGTATTGACTTTGATGATTTTTCATGATATTATGTTATTGTTGGATAATCTTGCCTGATTAGTGTAGTGCTTATTTCACAAAACTTTTTGGACGGGTTTTATCAAAAAATTGAAAGGAATCACATTTTATGAACAAATGGCTGAAAATCCTGTGTCTTTTGCTGGTTTTGGCATTCATTTTCCCTGCTCTCGTAGCTTGTGATAATAATAACACACCAGACGATGGCAACGGCGGAGGTGAAGAAGAGGGCGTTATCACAAAGACGCCAGAAAAGCTTGACGGAACCCAATACGATGGTAGTACGTTTACCATTTATTCCTTGTCCGATATGTTTTATAAGAAATTTTTCTTTGCTGACAAAACCACGGGCGACGGCATGAACGATTCGTTGTATCAAAGACAGCAAACTATTGAGAAGCTTCTTTTGATTAAGTTTGTTTATAAGGAGGCCGAGGGAGTCGGTCAAACTCCTGCCTTCCGGATGTATGCAGACGAGGTTAAAAATGCAATAAAATCCGGTAATGAAAAGTATCAGCTCGTAGGCACGCATATCAATTATGCGATTCCCGACCTTATCACCACGGGTTCTCTCAAGGATTTCAAGGAGTTGGAGACCATCGATTTGAGCGAGGACTATTGGAACAAGCAAATTATGGATCAGGTTGCTTATAAGGGTCACTATTACCTGGGTTATAGCGATTACAATCTGGCGACAACCTATGTCGTTGCATTCAATAAAGCTCTATATAACCAATTTGAAAGCGCGTTCAATGGCAACACTATGTACGATTACGTAAACAATAACCAGTGGACGCTCGCAAAGCTGAGTGAGGTTGCTTCCTACGTATATAAGGACGAGGGCGATCCCGCGAAAAATACTTACGGTCTTACAGGCGAATGCTGGGTCCCCTTCTGTGGTTTCGTTCAATCCTCCGGAGAGTCCATTGTCATAAAGAATGAAAATTCCGGCAAATATGAGCTTTCATGGTATGACAACTCCACGATAACCAGCAAGCTCAATGATATTGTTTCCATTATGAGCGATCTCTACAATATGCGTGAAACGTATTTTTGGATGCTCAAGGACTTTGCTTTATACGGCAACGAGACTCCTATACGAATGACCTCCGGAAATGTATTTATGGAGTTTTTGAATACTACCGATCTTGTTTATCTGAAGGAAACTCAAATAAAATTCGGTGTACTTCCTTACCCTATGTACGACGAGGATCAGGCTAAAACCGTAGGATACAGATCTCTTAACTGGGCAGGATATATCGCAGTCCCCGCAAATGTTTCCGACACGAAAATGGTAAGCGATGTTCTTGAGTGCCTTGCGTTTTATAGCGGTGACGTCGTTACATATTTCTATGAAAAGCTTCTTGGTCTCAAGGTTTCAGATGCTCCCGAGGATTCACAAATGCTCGAAATTATTTGGGACGGCCTTTGCTCCGACTTCGGACTTGCGTACGGATACCTCGACGAGAATGCCACCCTTGATAATTTAGCATACGCAATTCCCAGATGCTTGGTCTTCAATGAGTCTTTTGCAAAGTTCAACGCTTCCAAGCGCCGTGCCGCTCAGAACATTCTGAACATACATATCAACGATAAATAATTGCTATAATAAAAGCCGTATCGCACAAGCGATACGGCTTTTTATATATACTTTCCGACATAAGTCGTAATACTTTTCTCCGGGATTCTATGTTAAATATATATAATCCAAAAGGAAAAAATATCAAGCAGTGTATATAGTCACAATGGATTATTTAGCGTAATCCACCGCTCTGCTTTCTCTGATAAGGTTGATCTTGATCTGACCGGGATACTTGACCTCAGCCTGAATCTTGGCTGCCATTTCTCTGGCAACAACCTTCATACCCTCGTCGTTTACCTCCTCGGGCTTGACCATTACTCTGATCTCACGTCCTGCCTGAATTGCAAATGCCTTATCTACTCCGCTAAAGCTCTTTGCGATCTCCTCAAGCTTTTCAAGACGCTTGATGTAGTTTTCCATATCCTCGCGTCTTGCTCCCGGTCTCGCCGCACTTATTGCGTCTGCCGCCTGAACAAGAATTGCGATTATTGTCTTGGGTTCAACATCGTTGTGGTGAGCCTCGATAGCATGTACTACCTCGCGACTCTCCTTGTACTTCTTTGCCGCATTCACACCAATCTCTACGTGAGAGCCCTCAACATCGTGGGGGAATGCCTTACCGATATCGTGAAGCAAGCCTGCGCGTCTTGCAAGCGTGCTGTCCACGCCAAGCTCGTCTGCCATCATCCCCGCGAGGAATGCAACCTCAATGGAATGCTGAAGTACGTTCTGTCCGTAGCTCGTTCTGTACTTAAGTCTGCCAAGAAGTCTTACAAGCTCGGGGTTGATACCGTGAATTCCAACCTCAAACGTTGCTCTTTCACCCGCCTGCTTAACAGACGCGTCAACCTCTCTTTGTGCCTTCTCAACCATTTCTTCAATTCTTGCGGGATGAATTCTTCCGTCGGATATGAGTCTTTCAAGAGCAATTCTTGCTACCTCACGTCTTACAGGATCAAATCCCGACAAGGTTATAGTCTCGGGTGTATCGTCAATAATAAGTTCAACGCCTGTCAAGGTCTCGATCTTCTGAATGTTTCTTCCCTCACGACCGATAATTCTTCCCTTCATTTCATCACTGGGAAGCGCAACGCTGGATACCGTTGCCTCGGAAACGTGGTCAGAAGCGTATCTCTGTATTGCAAGAGACAGAATGTTTTTAGCCTTTTCGTCGGCTTCTTCCTTGAACTGCGCTTCAAGCTCGTCTATCCTCTGCGCAAGCTCGTGCTTGACTTCAGATTCAACCTGCTCGATAAGCTCCTGCTTTGCTTCTTCAGCGGTAATGCCCGAGATTTCCTCAAGCTTTTGGCGCTGCTTTCCGATAATTTCCTTTATCTGATCCTCAAGAGCCTCGTTGTCCTTAATCTTTTTGTCGAGCTGCTCGCTCTTCTTTTCAAGAGATTCCGTCTTTTTGTCGAGATTTTCTTCCTTCTTCGTGATTCTGTTCTCCAGGCGGCTGACCTCAGCGCGTCTTTCCTTCATTTCACGTTCGAAGTCGTTTCTCTGCCACATAATATCCTCCTTTGCAGAAATCAGAGCTTCCTTTTTTGCGGACTCTGCTTCCTTTCGCGCGCTGGAAATTATTTTGGACGCTTCCTCCTCTGCAGAGCCTATCTCAGCCTCGCCTATTACCTTACGGCAAATTACTCCGAGTACAAGACCTACTGCCAGGGAGCCAACTCCGACAATTACATATAACCACCACACACCTAAACACCTCCTTTATCAAAATATTTATAAATACCGCCATTTTAATACGATACCATTTTAATTATACAGAAAAACGAGTGATTTGTCAAGGGTTTTTTATCCAAACCCTAACAAATCACTCGTTTTTTAAGCCATAAATATAAAATTTATAAAGAGTTCTCTCTCTTTAGAATTTCTATTACGTCAGAAAGGCTTTCGCACTCCTCAAATATTATTTTTCGAGTATCCGAGTCAAGTCTTTGTCTGTCAAAAACAAACACAGGCTTCATACCCGCCGCATACGCTCCGCGAAGTCCGTTGATAGAATCCTCGCACACGATAGTCTCCTGGGGCATGGCGCCCAGCCGTCTGCCCGCCTCGATAAATATATCGGGCGCAGGCTTGCCGTGCTGCACCATATCTCCCGTGACTATCTCGTTAAAATACTCGTAAACTCCCGCGGTCCTTATATTCTTCTCTGCAATCCACCTCGGAGTTGACGTTGCAATAGCACAAGGTATCTTTTGCTCCCGCAAGAATTTCAGAAGCTCAATGCATCCTGCTTTTACGGGTATTCCCTCGGTTTCAAAAAATTCAAGAGTAAGCATAGTCCGCTCAAGGAAGAATGCGTCGGGGTCAACTCTGTCGCCGTAATTTTCGCGAAGAAGCTTTTTAGCAACCTCCGCAGGCGCACCTGCAACACCCCGATAAACCCTGTCGGCGTTTTCAAGGTTATATTTTTCGCTGGTTATCATCCACGAGCGCTGGAACATCTCCTCGGTATCGAAAAGAGTTCCGTCCATGTCAAAAATCGCGTATTTGATCATTGATATCTCTGAGATTATTTTCCTGCAACGCTCATGCCCTTTATAAGCACGTCAGGAGAGCCGAACACGGTAAATCCTCCGGGAATACCCCACTTGACCTCGTTACCAAGCGAATCTATCTCCATAAGAAGCTCAAAGAAGTTGCCTGCGATTGTAAAGGACTTGATAGGACCTGCTTTTTTGCCATCCTTAATGATAAAGCCCTCGCTCTCTACCGAGAAGTCGCCCGTGATACTGTTAGCACCCGCGTGAAGTCCCTTAACTCCGGTGACGTAGATACCGTCTCCAGCCTTTGCGAAAAGCTCGTCAAGCGTGTCACATCCCGCGCAAATGCCAAAGTTATAGGGTGCGATATTACCGCCGCGGCGGCCGTTACCCGTGGTCTCCTTGCCTGTCTTGATAGCGGTGGTGATGTCATAAAGCATAGTCTTGAGAACACCGTTCTCAACTACCGTCTTTTTATAGGTCGCAACGCCCTCGTCGTCAAAGTGAGTCTGCATAGGACAGCCCTCTCTCATAGGATCGTCGGTGATGTTAACTATATCTGCAGCGATCTTCTGATTCTCCTTGCCTGCAAGACGGGACATTCCGAGAAGCGCGTTCTTGGCTGAGAATGCGGATGAGAATGCCGAGAGAAGATCCTTCATCTGCTTGCCGTCTATAACTACGTTATATTTACCTGTGGCAATCTCGGAAGCGCCTATCTTTTCAAGCGCGCCCTGTACTGCCTTTGCAGGAAGATTATTTACGTTCTCACTGTTTATATTCTCCGCGAATTCAAAATTATCTCTTGCCTCGCCGTCGCAATTTACAACTGCGGCAACGTAGCAGCCCGACATTCCAACTCTGTTGGAAAGCTCAAGTCCGTGAGAGTTGTAAAGGTACATCTCGCTTCTAAATGCCATAGCAGCAGACTGTGTTCCGTCAACTACCGAGCTGTCAGCCGCATAAGTTGCCTCCTGAAGCTCAAGCGCCTTATTCTTAAGCGTTCCTGTGTCAACCGAGACGGGCTCGGGCGCAGTGGTCTTTGCATAGGACTCAGAGCCCTTGAAAATAACTACTATATCGTCATTCTCAATAGCAATCGCATTTTCCTTTGCGCGAGCTACCAAGTCCTCAAGCTCGTCAGCTTCAAAGTAGCTGCTTGAGGAATATCCCATATGTCCGTCGCACAGACAACGGAAATAAACCTTTGCGCTCTCGCCAGAGCTAAGGCCGCTTATATCGTGAAGATACGTCTCGGCGGAAATATCCTCGCTGACTGTATAAAATATCTCATATTCCTCAACGCCAAGCTTTGCGCAAGCGGCGGAGATTATGTCTTTAATCTGAGTAAAATTCATATCAACGACCTCCTACTGTGATCTTGGATATACGGATAAGGGGCTGACCTACGTCGGTGGGCACGCTTCCGCTGGACGAGCCGCACATACCCTGACCCGTTGCCATATTCTGTCCTACCATATCAATATCCATCAATATCTGAGAGCCTGTTCCTACGAGCGACGCGCCGCGCACGGGCTCGCAAATCTTACCGTTGCGAACGATGTATCCCTCGCTTACGCCAAAGTTAAACTCACCTGTCAAGGGATTTACAGAGCCGCCACCCATCTTCTTTGCGTAAAGTCCGTATTCAATGGACGCGATAATATCCTCGTTCTTGTCCGGACCGTTTGCGATGTATGTGTTAGTCATTCTGGACGTGGGCTCGTACATAAAGCTTTGACGGCGGCTGTTGCCCGTCATGGGCATGCCCATACGTCTCGATCCAAGACGGTCTATCATATAGCTCTTGAGAATACCGTTTTCGATAAGGACATTCTTCTGTGTGGGATTACCCTCGTCGTCAATATTTACAGAGCCCCACGCGCCGGGGATTGTTCCGTCGTCAATAGCAGTCACCTTCTCGTTTGCTATCTTCTGACCCATCTTGCCCGCCATCTGCGACGTGCCCGTGCCAACGCTGGTCGCCTCAAGTGAGTGTCCGCAGGCCTCGTGGAAGATAACTCCGCCAAAGCCGTTCTCAATAGCAACAGTCATCTGTCCTGCAGGACAGTAATCAGCTCTGAGGCTTACGAGCGCCTCGTCCGCCGCTGTAATTCCTACCTCGCGAGGATTGATGAACTCAAACATTTCAAGTCCCATACCTCTACCGGGAGCGTAAAAGCCCGACTGATTGTCTGAGCCATCCGCCGATACCGCTACCGCATTGACTGCAATTCTCGTTCTTACGTGTCTGTCGGTGGTGTAAAGTCCCTCGGAGTTCGCGATAAGGATAGTATGGTCAACAGACGCAAGATTTCCCATTACCTGCTTTATCTTTTCGTCTCTCTCCTGAGCCGCAAAGCAAGCCTCCTTAAGAATGTCTGTTCTCGTCTTAAGCGCAGTACTTCCGGGAAGTATCTTTACGGGGTGGATATTGGGGAATATTCTTTCCGTGAGGTTGATGCTAACAGCCGCCTTGCTCTGTCCGAGCGCATCTGCAACCGCGTACGCGCAACGAAGAAGTCCCGCGCGGGAGATGTCAGTCGTGGTAGCATAGGCAGTTCTCACGCCAATAAACGCGCGGATACCAACACCCGATACCATTTCGTCACTTACGGTGTCTATCTTGCCGTCAAGAAAACGAATACCGTTGTTTCTGGTCTTCTCTGCATAGACCTCTGCAAAGTCCGCGCCCGTGGACATAGCCGCCGCGAGAACGTCCTCAAGTAAATTTCTTGAAATCATTTTTTCTCTCCTTTATATAGTTCTCGTTGAAAATTCAATTTATATTTTTTTCTGACCCAGTTTGATCTTTTTCAAATAATAAACTATTTTTATTTCTCTGCCTGTGAAGTCAATGTCAACGTACTGACAAACCTTTCCCTTGCCTATAACTATATGACAATGCTCATTGTCCTCCCACTCGCAAGAAATACTTTTTGCATTATTGCCTGCAAGCAGTGAAAGCTTACATTCGTCTCTGCCATACTTTTTATTCGCACAGACCTTTATATATGAAAGTCCCCTTGCGGATTTCGATGAGCCTTTCTTAAGCACTACTGTATTATCACCATTTGGAGATGTAAATTTCTTATCTTTGAAATCATTTTTTATCTCGTTTACTACCTTGGCAGTTGCAACAGCTCCCGCAACTCCAACGGTAAGACCAACAATAAAACCAAGCGCTCCGTGTTTTTTCATAACAATATCCTCCAAAAATTATCAATCGGGGTTTCTCTCGCCCAGCGCGATATGATACTTCTGATAAAAGCTCTCAAAATATCCGCCGTCAAGCGCTTCTCTTATCTTGCGCGTGAGATTGTTGTAAAAATAAAGGTTGTGGGTGACGGCAAGTCTCATTCCGAGAGCCTCTTTCGCCTTTATAAGATGTCTTATATAGGAACGGCTGTAGTTTCTGCAAGTAGGACAGTTGCAGGACTCCGAGATGGGTCTGGGGTCCTTTGCATACTTTTCGTTGCAGATGTTCATCTTGCCTTCCCACGTAAAGAGGTTTCCGTGGCGCGCATTACGCGACGGCATTACGCAATCGAAAAAGTCAACTCCCATATGCACTGCCTCAAGAATATTGCAGGGTGTGCCGACTCCCATAAGGTATCTGGGCTTATCCTTGGGCATAAAGGGCTCGACCGCGTTGATAATTCTGTACATCTCCTCGGTCTCCTCGCCTACCGCAAGACCGCCTATGGCATATCCCTCGCAGTTTATCTCGGCAATTCTCTGCATGTGCTCGATGCGAAGATCCTCATAAGTTCCACCCTGATTTATACCGAAAAGCATCTGGTGCTTATTTATAGTCTCAGGCATGGAATTGAGTCTGTCCATCTCCGCGCGGCATCTTTCAAGCCAACGGGTAGTTCTGTCGATAGAATTTCTTACGTATTTGTAGGGCGCGGGGTTTTCGATACACTCGTCAAACGCCATAGCGATTGTTGACGCGAGATTTGACTGTATCTGCATACTCTCCTCGGGACCCATAAATATTCTCTTTCCGTCAACGTGAGACTGGAATCTTACGCCCTCCTCGGTAATTTTACGAAGCTGGGCGAGCGAGAATACCTGAAATCCACCCGAGTCGGTGAGTATTGGCTTGTCCCAATTCATAAACTTGTGAAGACCGCCCATATCGTGTATAAGCTTGTCACCGGGACGGATGTGCAGGTGATATGTGTTTGAAAGCTCCACCTGACAGTCTATTTCATTGAGTTCAACCGTGGAAACTCCGCCCTTTATCGCGGCGCAAGTTCCAACGTTCATAAACACAGGGGTCTGTATATCCCCGTGTACTGTGTGAAGGACGCCGCGACGCGCACGTCCGTCCTGTGCTAAAAGTTCAAACATAACTTGGCTCCTTTGAGTTTTTATTTTACTCTCCGCTCTTGCAAATACAGTGCAAGGCTGGTATTTTTTATTTAAGTTCTCTCAAACTGTCTGTCAATATTTTTCTTAGATAGTTCCATTGCTACGGGACGTCCATGAGGACATACCGTAATATCGGGAATAGCTTTAAGCTGGTCTATTATCCACTGATTGTCCGCGTCGGTATATTCCCTGCCCGCCTTTATAGCCGCCTTACAAGACGCCTGATAAAGTGCTTTTTCAAACAGAATATTTCTCGTCACGCTGATATTTCCCGTGCCGCTCTTTATTCTGTCCGCCATAACCGCAAACATATCCGCAACCGCTCCCTGCTCAATGCCTACGGGCAGAGCGTTTACGTACACCGTATTTTTTGATGTTGTAAACTCAAAGCCTACCGCCTCGATCTCTGCGCGGTATTCCTCTACTGTTGACACCTCGTCGCTCATAAGCATTATCTCAATGGGGAGCATAAGAAGCTGCGACGCAATATCCGTGGAATACATATTCGCCTTGAGCTTTTCAAAAATTATGCGCTCGTGTGCGGCGTGCTTATCTACTAGAAGCATTTTCTCGCCGATCTCAACTATAATATACGAGTTGAACACCTCGCCCGCAAGTCTCCACGAAAGCGTGGGAGCTTTTATCTCTTGGGGCGCCTCGGTCGGTATAGCCTCAACCGCGGGCTTTTCTGCCACGGGACTCTGCTCGGGCATTGTTTGCTCGGTGCGAATAGCTTGCTCTGCCACCTGAGGTCTTTGCTCCTCGGCAGGCTTTTGCATATCTGCTACAATATCTACCGCTCTTTGCGTTTCAGCAGCCTTTTTATTTGCGCTGTTCTTTATCTCGTTTACGTATTTTTCAAGATATTCCCTTGCCGTCATTTTCTCGGGCGGCGCAACCTTTTGTGAGTCCACCTTTGCTGTTGCAAATCCCTTGTTGTTTGATGCATCGGGAGTTATCGCCACAGTCTGCGGAATACTTGTCGCAGGCTTTTGCATATCAATGCTTATCTGTCTTGCCTTGAGGGATTCTCCTCTTTCAACGGGCACGAAGGAATCAGACATTTTCATACCCGCAGGCTTTGCCATTTGCATCTGCGGACGAGCCGTACTGCCCTCAAGCGCTTGCTTTACTGCGTAATACACCGACTCGAATACTATCTTTTCGTTTGAGAACTTTACCTCAAGCTTTGCAGGGTGAACGTTTACGTCCACTCGTCCCGGATTCATCGAAACAAACAGCACGCAGACGGGAAATCTCTCGCTCGGCAGATACGACGAGAACGCCTGCTCAAGCGCCGCAGACGCGGTCTTGCTCTTGATATAGCGCTTGTTTATGTAGAAATTCTGATAATTTCTGTTGCCCTTAACGTTGTCAGAGCGGCCAACAAAGCCCTCGACTCTTATGCCCTCGTATTCGCCGCTGACTGCTATCAGCTTGGACGCAAAATCCCTGCCGAACACGGAATATATCCCACTCATAAGCTTTCCATCGCCCGCGGTTTCAAGCTTGAGTTGACCGTCGGTGATAAGCTTAAATGCTATTTCGGGGTGCGAGAGTGCTACACGCTCAACGGAGGCGGTTATTGCCGCCGTCTCGGTCACATCACGCTTTAAGAATTTGCGGCGCGCGGGCACGTTTGCAAATAAGTCCTCGATGATTATCGTAGTTCCGTCCGAGCAGCCCTGCTCGTAAAGTGAGACTATCTCGCCGCAGTCCACCTCAAGCACCGCTCCGAGATTTGCATCTTTTGTTTTTGAGATTATTCTCATTCGTGACACAGAGGATATTGCCGCCAACGCTTCGCCACGGAAGCCGAGAGTGCATATACCGTCAAGGTCTGCGGCAGTTTCTATTTTGCTTGTCGCATGTCTTCGAATAGCAAGCGGAAGATCCTCGGGCTCCATTCCGCAACCGTCGTCCGACACGCGCATAAAGGTACTTCCGCCGTTCTGCACCTCAATGGTAATGCGTCGCGCGCCAGCGTCTATTGAGTTTTCCATCATTTCCTTTATCGCAGATGCAGGTCTGTCAACTACCTCGCCTGCCGCGATAAGATTTGCAACCTCAAATGAAAGTAGATTTATTTTACCCATAAAGGCTCCTCCTCTCTCAATTTTTCAAAGTTTTATCCCAATCGCTTTTTCCAATCAAACAGAAGCGACATACACTCGTACGGGGAAAGAGTGTTTATATCTGTGTTCTTAATTTCCTGTATTACACTGTCGTTTATGCAGTCCTCAAAGGTTATAAGGCTGTCGTCCTTTTCTTCTACCTTTGCCTCTCTGTCGGACAGACGGAGATTTTTCGCGCTCTCCTCGACCGAGGCAAGTATCTCCTTTGCGCGCTTTATAACCTCGCGCGGAAGTCCGGCGAGATTTGCAACCTCAATACCATAACTATCATCTGTCGAACCGCGGACAATCTTACGAAGGAACGTGATATTATCCCCTCTCTTTTTCGCCGCGATATTGTAGTTTACGATACCGTCAAACTCTTCTTCCATACTCGTAAGCTCATGATAGTGAGTTGCGAAAAGCGTCTTTGCGCCTATCTTTTTGCTTGACGTGTATTCAACTATCGCTCGCGCGATGCTCATTCCATCAAAGGTTGACGTTCCTCTGCCTACCTCGTCGTAGATTATAAGGCTGTTCTTGGTCGCGTTTTTCAAAATATACGCAACCTCGTTCATTTCAAGCATAAACGTGGACTGACCTGATGCCAAGTCGTCCGACGCACCAACACGGGTGAATAGCTTGTCAACTATGCCTATTTCCGCCTCGACAGCAGGCACGAATGAGCCCATCTGCGCCATAAGGACTATAAGCGCGACCTGTCTCATATACGTGGATTTACCTGCCATGTTGGGGCCTGTTATTAGCATAAGGCGCTCGCCCTTGGTGTTGAGCTTTGTGTCATTTGGCACAAAATACGTGTCCTTTACGAACTGCTCGACCACAGGGTGTCTGCCGTCCTTTATAATGATTGCGTCTGTCTGTGTTATCTGAGGACGGACGTATCTGTTCTTTGCCGCAACACTCGCAAGACTGAAATAAGAGTCAAGCTCGGAGAGCAATGTCGCCGTCTGCTGAAGCCTTGCGGAATTTTCCGCAACGGTTGAGCGTATGCCGCAGAAAATCTCGTACTCAAGCGCGCAGAGCTTGTCCGTAGCTCCCAGCACTCTCGCTTCCATATCCTTGAGCTCCTCGGTGATGTATCGCTCGCAGTTGGAAAGCGTCTGCTTTCTTATGTATCTGTCGGGAACAAGTCCTATAAGGGATTTTGTGACCTCGATATAGTATCCAAACACCTTGTTGTAGCCTATCTTTAACGTCTTTATTCCCGTTGCCTCGCGCTCCGCCTCGGCTATGGCTTCTTTCCATTCGCCACCGCCCTGAATAATGTCTCTGAACTCATCAACCTGAGGATTGTATCCATCGGCTATCATGCCGCCCTCGCGCACCGACAAAGGCGCATTTTCCTTGATAGAACGGTCTATAAGGTCGCATATATCGGCAAGAGTATCCATCTCGCACCAGATGCGCTTAAGCTCGTCGGACGTACAGCCCTCAAGCATATCGTGAAGCTCGGGCAGAATACGCAAAGTGCTCGCAACAGCGTAAAGATCTCTTGCATTTGCCGTGCCATAAACTATCTTTGTGACAAGCCTCTCAAGGTCAAGCACCCTGTCAAGAAGCTCGGATATACCCTCGCGGAGCATAAAGTTATTATAAAGCTCTTCTACCGCGTTTTGTCTGCGAACTATTGCAGACTGTGTAAGCAGGGGGTGCTCTATCCACTTGCGGAGCATTCTCGCGCCCATAGAGGATCTGGTCTTATCAAGAACCCAAAGCAGAGTTCCTCGCTTTTCCTTTGTGCGCATAGACTCGGTAAGCTCAAGATTGCGGCGCGTGTTTATATCCATTTCAAGATACTGACCGTCGGAATAGACGTTGAGCTTCTTGATATACGAAATATCCTTTTTCTGTGTCTCCTCAATATATCCGAGAAGCGCACCGACAGCGCAGACTATGGCTTTGTTCTCAATATCGCTCTCGCGTAGAGTATCCGAAAACTGTCTCTTAGCCTTTTCAAGCGACTCAGAATACTCAAATCGGTGAGGCTGATTGTCAAGCAGCATCGCGTGGGTTCTACCTATGATAAAGTCGGCAGTCGCTCGGAATTTATTTTTTGAAAGGTTTGAGATGACCTCGGCAGGCTCGTACGCGCCTATCTCGTTGACGAGCGCGGAATCCATATTGCTTCCGCTCACAGACGTAGCGTACACCTCGGCAGTTGACACGTCGCAAAAGCACACACCGTACTCAAACTCGTCCATATATACCGCGCAGAGATAGTTGTTCTTTTTCTCGTTGAGCAGCTCGGTCTCGATAAGCGTTCCGGGAGTCACAACCCTTATAACGTCGCGCTTGACTATACCCTTTGCTGTTGCGGGATCCTCTATCTGCTCACAAATAGCGATTTTGAATCCTTTATTTATGAGCTTGCCGATATACTCGTCAGCCGCGTGAAACGGCACTCCGCACATAGGCGCGCGCTCTGCCTCGCCGCAGTCTCTGCCCGTTAAGGTGAGTCCTATCTCGCGCGACGCGATTATCGCGTCGTCAAAAAACATCTCGTAGAAATCTCCGAGTCTGTAAAACAGGAGAAAATCCGTGTAGTTTTTCTTTATTTCAAAGTATTGCTCCATCATCGGAGTCATAGCTTTGTCCTCTCTTTCTCAAACTTGTGAGTGTAGGTTATATTCCCCTCAAAAACGGCGATTATAACCCAAAAGCAACGGTTCTGACTGATTGATTTTGGAGGAAGAATTGTCGTTTTTGAAAGACGTCAGGCGTACGAGCGTACGCCAGTCTCAAAAACGGCGATTATAACCCAAAAGCGACAGTCAGAATCAGTGGCAGCCGCCGCAGGTGGAACAATCATGCGTACAATTGCTCGCGCCCGTCGCGTTAAACATAATCGTGTTGTTTACAGTAGCCATGAGCTCGTTTACAGCAGCCTGCGCCTCGTCAAGCTCAATAAAGAGCGGGTTGTTTGTGATAAGGTCGTATATCTCGTCGATTCTGTCCTGAATTCTCGTTACAACGTCAGTGTCTATCTCGTCGCCGTCGCCCATCTGTGTGAGCGCCTCCTGCTGAACGCCGTACTCGGCAAGAAGCTGCAGAATAGCCCCGTCGGACTCGTACGCTTCCTTTGCCTTTTCCATTCTTATCATTCTTTCGTCTTCTTTAATTGCTTTGCCGAGCTCTGCGGCAAGTGAATAAATGCTCATTTTTATATCTCCGTTTTTGTTTTTTATTATAATTTTTCACCGTAAAGCGCAAACGTATCCGCGCGCGTCACCTTTATGTTTACAAATTTACCCGTGTCCGAGTCGTTTCCGTCAAAAAGAACTATCTTGTTCCCTTCGCTTCTGCCGGAAAATACATTCTCGTTATTTTTGCTTCTACCATCGCAAAGCACCTTTATTGTCTTGTCCTTGAGAGGCTGATTTTTCTCGTACGCTATCTCGTTCTGGAGCGCGAGCAGACGGTCAAATCGCTCGCTCTTCACCCTGTCTTCCACCTGATTTTCCATCTTCGCCGCGGGAGTACCGTTTCGGGGGGAGTAGATAAAGGAGTAGACCATATCGAATTTTACGCGCGAGAGCATATCAAGCGTACCCTGAAAATCCTCCTCGGTCTCGCCGGGGAAGCCGACGATAATATCGGACGTAAGCGTCACATCGGGGATTTTTTCACGCATATAATTTACGGTTTCCATATATTTTTCAGTGTTGTAGCGGCGGTTCATACTCTTGAGTATCTCGTCGCTTCCCGACTGCATAGGCAAATGGAATTGATGCGCAATGTGCTTGGACTCGGCTATCACGTCAATGAGCTTTCTCGACGCGTCCTTGGGATGACTTGTCATAAAACGGATGTAATAGTCACCCTCAATCTTATCAATATCTGCAAGTAAGTCTGCAAAGTCGTAAATCTCGCCGTCCTCACCCTTTGCATCCTTGCCGTAGGAATTTACATTCTGACCGAGCAGAGTTATATCGCGGCAGCCCGACTCTACAAGCTCTCTGACCTCGGCTATTATGTCCTCAGGACGACGGCTTCTTTCGCGTCCGCGAACATACGGCACGATACAGTACGTACAGAAATTATTGCATCCGTACATTACCGATACCCACGCCTTATAGTCGCTCTCGCGACGGATGGGCAAGCCCTCGGCAACCAGATATTCGGCTTCCTCAGGACAGTAAAGACGCTTGTTTTTCTCAATTCTCTCAACGATAAGCTGAGGCAGACGGAACAGCGACGATGCGCCGAAGATAAAATCAACGTAGGGGTATCTGAATTTTATGTCGTTGCGGCGGTGCTCCTGCGCTACCATACAGCCGCAAACGGCGATAATAAGCGACGGCTTTTTTGCCTTTAAGTGCTTGAACTGACCTATAATGGACAGCGCTCTTTTTTCCGCGTGCTCGCGGATAGCGCAGGTATTTACGACGATGATGTCCGCATCCTTGGGCTCGTCGCACATCTTGTAGCCCATAGCCTCGCACATGCCCGCTATCTTTTCGCTGTCGGCGACGTTTTGCTGACATCCAAATGTCTGAATATATGCATATTTGTCAGCCACTGCTTTGTCATTCCAAGCCTTGACTTTTTTTATATATTCCGAGTATTTTTGCATTTCACACTCGGGGAGTATCTTGTATTGTTTCATTTCTTTTTTCCTTTTTAAGACATAGATAGTCAAATTATATTATACTATAAAATAATATAGTTTGTCAATATTTTTCGCGCGGTTTTCTTTATGTTACTTTGTCAACAGTGACAAAGCAACCAAAACACCGTTTAAGAGGGGAATGCGTCGTAATTTCATTCCCGTGAAATTTGCTCTACGAGCACCCGACAACCCCTTCCCCTCTTAAAAATCTCCCTAACCCTGCGCCTACGGCGCAACAGGATAATATTTTTTAGAAAAAGAATAATATCCATCTTAACCGATACAAGTGACAACTGAGTAGGCGTTTGCGTGGGTAGGTTCCAAAGGGAGGGAGGAATCGCAACCTCCCTCCCTCTGCGGCATTTTTTGGATACTTTTTGGGGCTGTTGCCAAAAAGTATCTGAAATAACAAATACAAAAGCTCTGCGGTAATAAAACCGCAGAGCTTTATTCAGTCTTTTTTATGCGACAAAAGCCAATGGTAAGTTTCGTGATTTGTAAACGTCGGTGTCCACGCGTCGTGGTCAGCGTAGTCGTACATAACAAGCTCCGCTTGTCCGCCCGCGGCGTTTATCTTCTCCACCATTATCTCGCTCTCGCGCGGCAATACTATGTCGTCAAGCTTGCCGTGATAAGCGCGCACGGGGAAAGTCACCCTAAATCCTGCCCAATACATTCCCGCGCCGCAGCAGATAGCCGCCGCCGTGAAAAGCTCGGGGTGCATTATTGACAGCGCCCACGACGTATATCCGCCCATGCTTGAGCCCGAAAGATATACTCTTTTTTCGTCCACGTATTCGCGAGAGATAATATCCTTTATAAATTCCACGACGTTCGGGAAATTCTCAAACCACGTAAAGTCCTGACACGCGGGGGCGACTATGATAAATTGCATATCGTCCGTCATTCTCTCGCGGCGCACGGGACAGTTCTGCGCAATAAATTCCACGCTCTGACCCACTCCGCCCATGCCGTGAAAATAAAATATCACGGGATATTTTTCGCTCTTATCAAAACTCGCGGGGTAATCTATCGCAAAATCAAGTGAATAGTTATTTAGCTTAAAATTTTCTGTCACAAACATAGCTTTTCTCCTTTGCAGGTCTGAGTTTATTATAACATTCCAAGATACGATTGTCAATAAAAAACTGTGGTTTGCAAGGTTTGGGGAGGTGATTTTAGCGCCCAGAAAGCAGACTTTGAAAAAGTTAAGAAAATTTTCGAAAAAAGTGTTGACAAAACCCAAAAGTTAGTGTATAATACCATTTGTTGTCACGCGAGAGTGGCGGAACTGGCAGACGCGCACGTTTGAGGGGCGTGTGGTTACACCGTACGGGTTCAAGTCCCGTTTCTCGCACCAAAACTAAAGGGAGAGACTGTGTCTCTCCCTTTAGTTTTGGTACAAAAAAATGGGCAACTTGATAACCGTCACACAAAACGCAGTTTTGTGTAAAAGTTCAAGTCCCGTGTTTTGTACCGAAAAAATTTAATATGCGGATGTGGCGGAATTGGCAGACGCGCTGGATTCAGGTTCCAGTGAAAGCAATTTCA